>NZ_JBSVWF010000010.1:0-128053 GCF_054071635.1 Pseudomonas sp. SDO52101_S400
CGGCCCCATCGCCAGCAGGCTGGCTCCCACGTTTGAAACGCGCTCTCCTGTGGGAGCCAGCCTGCTGGCGATAGGGCCAGTCAAGGCAACACACCCTTTGAACCTTGGCCAAACCAGTCATCCACTTTGAGGGCTTTGACCATTGCCGCAGCCGGCGTGCGGCGCGAGTATTCCTCTGTTGTTTACGGTTCCCCAACCTAATAAAAACACAGAGGGATTCTGGCAATGCGCGATTACTTGTCTGCCACACAGCAGTTTGATTATCAGCACACCGTGGACGCCGCGCTCAGCGGCTCGCTCGAGGCGCTCAACGCCTGCGTCGAATGTTGTGACCGTCACGCCTTGCCGGGGCGTATCGCGCTGTTCTGGGAAGGTCGCGACGGCGCCAGTGCGACGTACACTTTCAGCGATCTGCAGGACAAAGCCGCGCGTTTCGCCAATTTCCTTCTCGCCCAGGGCGTGCAGAAGGGCGACAAGGTCGCCGGCCTGCTGCCACGCAATATCGAATTGCTGATCACCGTGTTCGCCACCTGGCGCATCGGCGCTGTGTATCAACCGCTGTTCACCGCGTTCGGCCCGAAAGCCCTCGAACATCGCTTGAACAGCTCCGGTGCCAAAGTCGTGGTCACCGATGCAGTCAACCGGCCGAAACTCAGCGAAGTCGCCGACTGCCCGACGCTGGTCACCGTCGGCGGTCCGAAAGGCCAGGGCATTGTCCGTGGCGATTTCAGTTTCTGGGCCGAGCTGCCCAATCATTCCGCTGTCTGCGAACCGGTGATGCTGACTGGTGAAGACCCGTTCCTGCTGATGTTCACCTCGGGCACCACCGGCCCGTCGAAAGCGCTGTCGGTACCGCTCAAGGCAGTCGTGGCGTTCCAGAGCTACACCCGTGACGCCGTGGACCTGCGCCCGGAAGATGCGTTCTGGAACGTCGCCGATCCGGGCTGGGCCTATGGCATCTATTTCGGCGTGACCGGCCCGTTGTCGATGGGTCATCCGATCACGTTCTACGATGGCCCGTTTACCCTCGAAAGCACCTGTCGGGTCATCAACAAGTACGGCATCACCAACCTCACCGGTTCGCCCACGGCGTATCGACTGCTGATTGCCGGCGGCGATGAGTTCGCCAAATCGATCAAGGGCAAGCTGCGGATCGTCAGCAGCGCCGGCGAGCCGTTGAACCCGGAAGTGATTCGCTGGTTTGCCGACAACCTCGGCGTGGTCATTCACGACCACTACGGCCAGACCGAACTGGGCATGGTGCTGTGCAACCACCACGGCCTCGAACACCCGATCCATCTCGGCGCTGCCGGTTTTGCCTCGCCGGGCCATCGCATCGTGGTGCTCGACGAGCAGAACAACGAACTCGGCGTCGGCCAGCCCGGCATCCTCGCCATCGACCGCACACAGTCGCCGATGTGCTGGTTCGCCGGTTACGAAGGCGCGCCGACCAAGGCCTTCGTCGGCGATTACTACCTGAGCGGCGACACCGTCGAGTGGAACCCGGACGGCAGCATCAGCTTCGTTGGCCGCAGCGATGACGTGATCACCACTTCCGGCTACCGGGTCGGCCCGTTCGACGTGGAAAGCGCGCTGATCGAACACCCGGCGGTGGTCGAAGCAGCAGTGGTGGGTAAACCCGATCCCGAACGCACCGAACTGGTGAAAGCCTTCGTCGTGCTCAACCCGCAATACCGCGCCGAACCGGCGCTGGCCGAAGAGTTGCGCCAGCACGTGCGCAAGCGCCTGGCCGCGCATTCGTACCCCCGCGAAATCGAATTTGTCAGCGAGTTGCCGAAAACCCCGAGCGGCAAATTGCAGCGCTTTATCTTGCGCAACCAGGAAATCGCCAAGGCTCAAGAGGCTGCGGCGCACAACGTTTCAGCTTGAATCCAAGGAAACAGTCATGCAGATCGAGAACAAGGTTTTTATCGTCACCGGCGGCGCGTCCGGGCTGGGTGCAGCCACCGCTGAGCTGTTGGTTGCCGCCGGCGCCAAAGTGATGCTGGTGGACATGAACGCCGACGCCGTCGCCGCCCAGGCTCAGCGCCTCGGCGCGCAAAGTGTCGTGGCCGATATCAGCAACGAAGCCGCTGCCGAAGCCGCTGTGCAGGCCACGGTAAAAGCCTTCGGCAGCCTCAACGGACTGGTGAACTGCGCCGGCATCGTTCGCGGCGAGAAGATCCTCGGCAAGAATGGCCCGCACGCCTTGTCGAGCTTTGCCCAGGTGATCAACGTCAACCTGATCGGCAGCTTCAACATGCTGCGTCTGGCGGCAGCGGCGATTGCCGAAAGCGAAGCCAACGCCGATGGCGAGCGTGGCGTGATCATCAACACCGCGTCGGTCGCCGCGTTCGACGGCCAGATCGGTCAGGCTGCGTATTCCGCGTCCAAAGGCGCCATCGCCAGCCTGACCTTGCCTGCCGCCCGTGAACTGGCGCGTTTCGGCATCCGCGTGATGACCATCGCCCCGGGCATTTTCGAAACCCCGATGATGGCCGGCATGACCCCGGAAGTGCGCGACTCGCTGGCCGCCGGCGTACCGTTCCCGCCGCGCCTGGGCAAACCTGCCGAGTACGCCGCGCTGGTGCGGCATATCATTGAAAACAGCATGCTCAACGGCGAGGTGATCCGTCTCGACGGTGCCTTGCGCATGGCCGCCAAATAAGGAGGATTTCTCATGACCATCTCCAACGATCCGATTGTCATCGTCAGCGCCGTCCGCACCCCGATGGGCGGTTTTCAGGGCGAACTGAAAAGCCTGACCGCGCCGCAACTCGGCGCAGCTGCAATCAAGGCTGCGGTTGAACGCGCCGGTGTGGCCGCCGATGCGGTCGATGAAGTGTTGTTCGGCTGCGTGCTGCCGGCCGGCCTCGGCCAGGCGCCTGCGCGTCAGGCTGCGCTGGGCGCCGGGCTGGATAAATCCACCCGCTGCACCACCGTCAACAAGATGTGCGGCTCGGGCATGGAAACCACCATTCTGGCCCACGACATGCTGTTGGCCGGCAGCGCCGATGTGGTCATCGCCGGCGGCATGGAAAGCATGTCCAATGCGCCGTACCTGCTGGACCGCGCCCGCGCCGGTTATCGCATGGGCCACGGCCGGGTGCTGGACTCGATGTTCCTCGACGGCCTCGAAGACGCCTACGACAAGGGCCGCCTGATGGGCACCTTCGCTGAGGATTGCGCGGAAACCAACGACTTCAGCCGCGAGGCTCAGGACGCCTTTGCCATCGCCTCGACCACCCGCGCCCAGCAGGCAATCAAGGACGGCAGCTTCAAGGCCGAGATCGTTCCGTTGACCGTGACCGTCGGCAAGGAACAAGTGGTCATCAGCAACGACGAACAACCACCGAAAGCCAAACTGGACAAGATCGCTTCGCTGAAGCCTGCGTTCCGCGAGGGCGGCACCGTGACGGCGGCCAACTCCAGCTCGATCTCCGACGGCGCCGCCGCGCTGGTGCTGATGCGTCAGTCGCAAGCTCAGAAACAAGGTCTGAAACCGCTGGCGGTGATACACGGCCACGCAGCATTCGCCGACACCCCAGGCCTGTTCCCGGTGGCGCCGATTGGCGCGATCAAGAAACTGATGAAGAAAACCGGCTGGTCGCTGGATCAGGTTGATCTGTTCGAAGTCAACGAAGCCTTTGCCGTGGTCGGCATGGCGGCGATGACCCACCTGGAAATCCCTCACGACAAGCTCAACATCCACGGCGGCGCCTGCGCCCTCGGTCACCCGATCGGTGCCTCCGGCGCGCGGATTCTCGTGACCTTGCTCTCGGCCCTGCGCCAGAAAGGCCTGAAACGCGGCGTCGCGGCGATCTGCATCGGCGGCGGCGAAGCCACGGCGATGGCTGTCGAGTGCGTTTACTAACGTTGACAATGGACCTTGTGGAAGCGGGCTTGCCCGCGATGGCGTTGGGTCAGACAGTCAATATGTTCACTGACACGGCCCCATCGCTGGCAAGCCAGCTCCCACAGGGTTTTGTGTTGTCACCGGATTTTAAGGATTTGCCATGATTCCCAATGACGACCAACAACAAATCCGCGACATGGCCCGGCAGTTTGCCGAGGAACGGCTCAAACCGTTCGCCGCCGAGTGGGATCGCGAGCACCGCTTCCCGAAAGAAGCCATCGGCGAAATGGCCGAACTGGGCTTCTTCGGCATGCTGGTGCCGGAGCAGTGGGGCGGTTGCGAAACCGGTTACCTGGCCTACGCCATGGCCCTGGAGGAAATCGCCGCCGGCGACGGCGCCTGCTCGACGATCTTGAGCGTGCACAACTCGGTGGGTTGCGTGCCGATCCTCAAATTCGGCAACGACGACCAGCGCGAACGCTTCCTCAAACCGCTGGCCAGCGGCGAGATGCTGGGTGCTTTCGCGTTGACCGAACCCCAGGCCGGCTCCGACGCCAGCAGCCTGAAAACCCGCGCACGACTGGAAGGCGATCACTACGTGCTCAACGGCTGCAAACAGTTCATCACCTCCGGGCAGAACGCCGGAATCGTGATCGTGTTTGCGGTCACCGACCCGAGCGCCGGCAAGCGCGGTATCACGGCGTTCATCGTGCCGACCGATTCGCCGGGCTACAAAGTCGCCCGGGTCGAAGACAAGCTCGGCCAGCACGCCTCGGACACCTGCCAGATTCTGTTCGAAGACGTGAAAGTGCCGGTGGCCAACCGGCTGGGCGAGGAGGGCGAGGGCTACAAGATCGCCCTGGCCAACCTCGAAGGCGGCCGTGTCGGCATCGCTTCGCAATCGGTGGGCATGGCTCGCGCAGCGTTCGAAGCCGCACGCGATTACGCCCGTGAACGCGATACCTTCGGCAAGCCGATCATCGAACATCAGGCTGTGGCGTTCCGCTTGGCGGACATGGCCACCCAGATCGCCGTGGCGCGGCAGATGGTGCATTACGCCGCCGCTCTGCGCGACAGCGGTCAGCCGGCGCTGGTCGAGGCGTCGATGGCCAAACTGTTCGCTTCGGAAATGGCCGAGAAGGTCTGCTCCATGGCCTTGCAAACCCTCGGCGGTTACGGTTACCTCAACGACTTCCCGCTGGAGCGCATCTACCGCGACGTGCGGGTCTGCCAGATCTACGAAGGCACCAGCGACATTCAGCGCATGGTCATTTCGCGCAATCTTTGAGAAGGAATCTGTACATGAGTTACGAAACGATTTTGCTGGAAACCCATGGCCGTGTCGGCGTCATCACCCTGAACCGCCCGCAGGCGCTCAATGCCCTGAACGCACAACTGGTCAGCGAAGTGAACCGCGCCCTTGATGGCCTGGAGGCCGATGCGAACATTGGCTGCATCGTCATCACCGGTTCGAAGAAAGCCTTCGCCGCCGGCGCCGACATCAAGGAAATGGCCGATCTGACCTATCCGCAGATCTACATGGACGACCTGTTCAGCGACAGCGACCGCGTGGCCAACCGCCGCAAGCCGATCATCGCCGCGGTCAACGGTTTTGCCCTGGGTGGCGGCTGTGAACTGGCGCTGATGTGCGATTTCATCCTGGCCGGTGACAATGCCAAATTCGGCCAGCCGGAAATCAACCTCGGCGTGCTGCCGGGCATGGGCGGCACCCAGCGCCTGACCCGCGCCGTGGGCAAGGCCAAGGCAATGGAAATGTGCCTGAGCGGACGTTTGATCGACGCGGTGGAAGCCGAGCGTTGCGGCATCGTTGCGCGGATCGTGCCGAGCGACGAGTTGCTGGATGAAGCGCTGAAAGTCGCGGCGGTGATTGCCAGCAAGTCCCTGCCGATTGCGATGATGGTCAAGGAAAGCGTGAATCGCGCGTTCGAAGTGAACCTGACCGAAGGCGTGCGTTTCGAGCGCCGGGTGTTCCATGCGGCGTTTGCGACGCAGGATCAGAAGGAAGGGATGGCGGCGTTTGTGGCCAAGCGGCCTGCCGAGTTCCAGGGTAAATAACGCTGCGCCCTCAAGAGCCCCCTCACCCTAACCCTCTCCCGGAGGGAGAGGGGACTGACCGGGTTGTATTCGGGAGTTACGCCGACCTGAACTACCGAGTCGAACTCAGGCTGTAAAAAACATGTAGTCCGCTATCCATAATCGACTCGATCTTTCAGGTCGATGTATGACGCCAGCTCCCTCACCCTAACCCACTCCCTGAGGGAGAGGGGACTGATTGGGGGATATTGAGGAGATACGCCGACTTGAAAGATCGCTTGTGAATCCATAATCGACTCGATCTTTCAGGTCGATGTAAAGCCTGAGACACTTCGGTCGGCTCCCTCTCCCTCCGGGAGAGGGCTGGGGTGAGGGGAAAGGGGCCAACACAGTTACAACTGATAGTTCTTCAACTCCCGAGCAATCACCATCCGCTGTATCTCGCTCGACCCCTCATAAATCTGGGTAATCCGCGCATCCCGGTAGTACTTCTCCACCGGGTAATCCTCCAGATACCCATACCCGCCATGAATCTGAATCGCTGACGAACAGACCTTTTCAGCCATTTCCGAAGCAAACAGCTTGGCCTGTGAAGCCTCCGACAGACACGGTTTGCCCGCGGTACGCAGCCGCGCCGCATGCAGGATCATCAAGCGCGCCGCGTTGATCTGCATCTGCATGTCCGCCAGCAGGTTGGCGATGCTCTGGTGCTCGACGATGGCCTTGCCGAACTGCACCCGGTCACGGGCATAACCCAGCGCCGCTTCGAACGCCGCACGGGCGATGCCCAATGCCTGCGCGGCAATGCCGATGCGTCCGCCTTCCAGGTTGGACAGGGCAATGGCCAGGCCTTTGCCGCGTTCACCCAGCAGATTCGCCTCGGGAATACTGCAATTGTTCAGCGTCACCGCGCAGGTGTCGGAAGCACGGATGCCCATCTTGTGTTCGGTACGGTCGACGATGAAGCCCGGGGTATCGGTCGGCACCAGGAACGCCGAGATACCGCGCTTGCCCAGATCCGGATCAGTCACCGCAAACACGATCGCCAGTTTCGCCCGCTTGCCGTTGCTGACAAATTGCTTGGCGCCGTTGATCACCCATTGCCCGTCGCGCAGTTCGGCGCGGGTGCGCAGGTTGTGTGCTTCGGAGCCGGCCTGGGGTTCGGTCAGGCAGAAGCAGCCGATCACCGCGCCGCTGGCCAGATCCGCCAGCCAGGTCTGTTTCTGTTCTTCGCTGCCGTAGTTGAGCACCGGCCCGCAGCCCACCGAGTTGTGGATGCTCATGAAAGCGCCGGTGGCGCCGTCGCCGGCGGAAATCTCTTCCACCGCCAGCGCATAGGCCACGTAGTCGACGTAAGTGCCGCCCCATTCTTCCGGCACCACCATGCCCAGCAGGCCGAGTTCGCCCATCTTCGCCACCAGACCGTCATCGATCCAGCCAGCCTTTTCCCAGGCTTGGGCGTGGGGGGCGATTTCGCCACGGGCAAAGTCCCGGGCCATGTCGCGGATCATTACCTGGTCTTCAGTCAATTCGAGATCGTGCATGGCTCAGCTCCCGCTCTCAGCGAAACCGTGGAAGAAACTCGCGACCTGTTCGGCGTGCAGCGCCTGCAAGGTGGGCGGGTTCCAGCGTGGCGATTTGTCTTTGTCGATCAGCAAGGCGCGCACGCCTTCGATCAGGTCGCCGCGTTCGAACCACTGGCGATCCAGATGCAGTTCGAGGGCGAAGCAGTGTTCCAGGCTCAGGTGCCGGCCGCGACGCAGCATCTCCAGGGTCACGCCCATGGCCAGCGGAGAGCGGGTTTCCAGCAAATCGGCGGTCGTGGTTGCCCATTCGTGGCTGTCGGCGACGGTCACCGCGCGCAATTGCTCGACGATGCTCGGCACGTCAGGCAACGCAAAGAAATGGTCGATGGCCGGGCGCAAGGCTTCCAGCGGAGCGTCCGGCAGGGTTTGCACCGCGTGGCGGGCCAGCAGGTTTTGCAGGTCTTTCAGCGGGGTGTCGTGCCATTGCAACTGATCGAGTTGCTCATCGAGAATGCCGAGTTTGCTGCTGTCCAGATACCAGTCGGCGAGGCCGCAATACAGCGCATCCGCCGCACGGATCTGCACGCCGCTGACGCCCAGATAAATCCCCAGTTCGCCGGGAATGCGCGGCAGGAAATAACTGCCGCCGACATCCGGGAAATACCCGATCGCCACTTCCGGCATAGCCAGACGGCTCTTCTCGGTGACCACCCGCAGATCGGCACCTTGCACCAGGCCCATGCCGCCGCCGAGAACAAACCCGTCCATCAGCGCCAGCACCGGTTTGCGGTAGTGGTGAATTGTCAGGTCGAGGGCGTATTCCTCGACGAAGAAGTCTTCGTGCAGCGTGTCGCCGCTTTTATGGCTGTCGTACAGGGAGCGAATGTCGCCACCGGCACAGAAGGCCTTCTCGCCGGCACCGCGCAGCACGACGGCGTGGATATCGGCATCGGCGGCCCAGGCATCCAGGTGTTGCTGGAGCTGGCGAACCATGTCGAGGGTCAGGGCATTGAGGCCGGCGGGGCGGTTGAGGGTCAGGTGACCGATGTGATTGCAAACCTCGGCCAGCACTTCGTTTTGCGTGGCATCCATGGACGAAGTCCGCGGGGATGAAGCCTGAGCAGTCATCACTAACTCCCTGCTTTTATTGTCTTTATTCGAGAAGCCCGCGCGCGGGCGTTAGCGGATCGTAACAGTGCAAATTTGCCGTGTACAACGGGGATATGTGCATGGGGTATCTGCATTTTTACCTTAGGCAAAATGCACGGGATCGTGGCTTCTTTTCAATCGACAATGGTTACAGGGACAGACTCTGGACTCAGCGGAACACCTGGCCAATGCTCCGCCGCTTGGCATGCAATTCACTGGCATGAATCAACTGTTCAAGATCCTCCGGCGTGACATCGATAAACGCCTCCATGTCCGCCAGCGCCCGTTTCAGATCCTCGGCAGTAATGGCCTGAGTGTCTACGGGTGCCACGGCAGGCGCAGGTTCGGCGGGGCGTTTGGGGTAGCGAATGCGGGTCAGGTTGTTGTAGGCCAGGGCGGCGAGCAGCAGGCAGGCGGCGCTGAGCATCACCGGCTCCAAAGCTTTCCAGTCCATGGCGATGGTCGTCGGGTCGGCCAGCACCATCGTCAACGCCACCGCGCCGGCCGGCGGGTGCAGGCAGCGCAGCCAGCACATCAGGATCAGCGCCATGCCCGCAGCGAGGCAGGCGCTGCCGAGGGTTCGGCCGAGGACGTGGGCCACCAGCAACGCGACGACGCCGGCGCACAGGTAGCCGCCGATGATCGACCACGGCTGGGCGAGGGCGCCGGAGGACACAGCGAACAGCAACACCGCCGAGGCGCCCAGCGGGCCGATCAAGTGGTAAGCCACTTCAATGCCGAATACCTGACTGCACGCCCATACGCTGAACAACGTGCCCAGTGCCATGCCGATGGCGGCGCGGCTCCATTCGGTGGGGCGGGTGTTGATGGCGGCGGGCAACCAGCGAGCGAGCATGAAGGCGCGATCCTCTTGGGAAAACTGAAGGCAAAAAAAAGGACTTGTCCGTCAATCCGGAAAGTCCTTCTAAGTGTTCCAACTATTGGGGGAGGAACGCGCACAGTGTGCCAAGCAATATCGATGCTGACAAATTCATATAAATGCATCTTCAATGCATTATTTATGAAGTAAAGCCACTCGTCGTCCGCTCATGAAGCAAAGGAACCCGCCCATCGCGGTCAGTGCGCTGAGGGCGTAGAACATGGTCAGCGCCGGCGTGTGCATCAACAGGAAGCCGCAGATCACCGGGCTCAACGCGCCGCCCAACGCCGCGAGGTTCTGCGCGCCGTAGTAGCTGCCGCGCAGTTCTTCCGGGGCCAGGGTGTCGACGAACAGAAACTCCGACGGATAAATGATCATCTCGCCGAGGGTGAAGATGAACATCGCGATGCACCAGCTCACCAGACTGTCGGCGAGGCTGAAACCGATCAGGCCGAGGATGAACAGACTGGTGCCGGCGGCAATCCAGTAGCGCAGTTTTTCCCGGTTGAGGAAGCGACCGATCTGGTATTGCAACAGGATCACCGCGATGGCGTTGCAGGCGAGCAGGGCGGCCATGGTTTGCAGGGCGCGTTGCGAGTCGTCGACCACCAGCAGGTATTGCGACAGGTACAGAGTAAATCGGCCGTGAACCACAGTGCTGAGCAGGCAACCGCAGGTGAACATGATCAGTGTGCGGTCGTTTTTCAGGGTGATCAGGGTTTTCAGGAAGCTTTGCGGTTGGCCGATGGCGGCGACCGGGCTGGTGTCCTTGGGAATCCCGATCATCAGGAAGATGCTGCCGAAGGCGATGCCAGCGGCAATCAGGAACGGCGCAATCGGGTACACCCCGGCGATCACCACACCGAGCATCGGTCCGGTGGCGTAGCCGATGTTGGTCAGCGTGTAGCGCAGGGAAAACGCCCTGGCCCGCTGCCCCATGGGCAGATTTTCGCTGAGGATCGCCTTGGAGCCGATCAGGAACAGTGCCGAAGCGGTTTCGGTGATGACCAGGGTGGCGGTCGTCAGGTACAGGTCTTTGGCGAACGTCAGCAACACGAAACCGATAGAGCTGGAAAGCATGGCGAGGATCAGCAACCGACGCTTTTCCAGCCGGTCGATGATGTAGCCGCCGTACAGCGCAAGCAGGGTGGCGATGAACACCGCGATGCCCAGTAACAACCCGACGTCCTGTTGGTTGAGGCCGAGCTTTTTGCTCAAAAACAGGGTGAGCAAAGGACTGGTGATGGCGCGGCTGACAACGATGGTCAGCGAAACGATCATCAGGCGGCGGATAACGAGCGAGTAGGTGGCCACGGAAAATCAAATGTCCTTATTCGGTTAACAGGTGCTCGAGATCGCGCACGGAAGCCAGCGTTTGCAGTTGCCGCAACTGCGCCAATAATGGCTCGGCCTTGACCGGTGAAATGACCCGCAACGCCAGACTGAAAAATTTCTCCTCCAGCGCCGCCTCGCTCAGCGGATTGCCCGGCGCCCCCAGCGGCACCTCGACACACAGGCTCGCCTCGCGCCCGTCGCGGGTTCGGACAACGACTACCGGCTCGCCATCCTCCGACAGACGCTCATCCACTTCAAGGCGAATGCGCGTCAGCCAATGCGCAATGCGCGGATCGTTGCGCGGCTGTTCATCGTAAGCCTCGAGCCGGCAATGGTTGTGCACCAGTCGCGCGGCGAGGGCGTAGGGCAGGCTCATCTGCGCAGCGGCCAGACTGCGAATGTCGCGGCCGCCGCACATGTCGAGCAGGAACCCGCACAGATTCACCTGCACGTCTTCAACCTGATCCGCGCTGACCTGCAATTGCTCCAGCAACAGCCCGAGCGCATCAATCGCCGAATGGGTGCCACGACACGCGGCATAGGGCTTGATCGAACAGCGCGCGAGTTTCCAGACCTGTCCCAGGTCGGCATCCAGTGCATCCGGTTGCGCGCTGCCCGGCGCCAGGGTCTTGAGAAACCCACCCCACACATCATCGAACAATACCGACGGCCCACTGACGCCTTCGCGAGCAAAACGCGCTGCGAGCAAACCGCCCTCGGCCGCACGACCGCTATGCAGTTTTTTGCTTTGCGAGCCGTCATGGATGAACGCCCACAATCCGCCGCTGAAACTGCCGGCGATGCCCAGCGCCGACACGATTTGCCCGGTATCCAGGGCAAAGATCCGCGCACAGGCCGCCGCCGCGCCGAACACGCCGCAGGTGGCGGTGGAATGCCAACCGGCGCCGTTGTGCGCCGAATAACTGCCACAGGCTTCCAGCACTCGCCGGCCGATTTCGTAACCGATCACCACGGCGGTGATGAACTCGCGACCGTCCACCGGCCGATCCACCAGTGACAGCGCCGCCATCACCGCTGGCAGCACCACCGCGCCGGAATGGTCACAACCGCCGGTGTCGTCCAGTTCCAGCGCATGGGCGGCGATGCCGTTGAGCAATGCCGCGTGCCCCGCACTGACGCGCAGGGACGAACCCCAGACCAATGCAGTTCCCGGTTCGGCGCCGAACACCTGCCGCGCCTGTAGCGCTACCGCGCTGTCGGCACCGGCCAGTGCTGCACCGAAGGTGTCCAGAATGTGCCGTTGGGCCTGTGCCACTAACGCCGGGGGCAAGTCTTCAAACCGGGTTTCGACGCAAAACTGCGCCAGCCGCTGCATGCGTTCAGTCATACGAGGTAGTCCCGATAATGGCGTTCATACACTGAGGCCGGATGATCCTGCGCGACCGGCGCCGCCGATTGCGCCCACCATTGCGCGACTTCGGCACCGGTGGCGATCCACACGTCGTCATGCTGTTGAATGTTTTGCAGCAACTCACGCAGCACGCCGATGCGCCCCGGCGTGGCGATGATTTCCGGGTGCAGGCGCAGCACGTAGCACAGGCCGAAACGGTGGAACCCGGCGAAGTCCATTTGCAGGTTGCCCAGGGTGTGGCTGTAGGAGGCGATCCGCGATTGCGCCGGCGGCACGGCCGGGCTCAGGTTGAAGGCGAAGTAGGGTTCGTCTTCAAGTTCGTAATGCAGCGGCAACTCGACCACTTCGGGCGCGGTCGGGTGCAAGAACGGCAGATCATCGCCACGCCATGATGAAGACCAGTGAATGCCGTGATCTTTCAAGGCTTCGATGAACCCCGGGGCACCGTTACCGGCAGGAATCCGGAAGCCGCCTGGACGCACGCCGGTCAACGCTTTCAGCGCTGCACAACCCTTGGCGACTTCCGCGCTTTGTGCCGCCAGATCCAGCGTGTCGTAATCCTGATGGCGGTAGCCGGCGCAGGCGATCTCATGCCCGTCAGCCTGAATCGCGGCGATGTGCTGCGGATTTTCCTCGGCGACGATGCCGGGCACGAACCAACTGCTGCGCACCCCGAGTTCCCTGAACAGACCGAGCAAACGGTCGACGCCCCGTTGCGTGCCGTAGCGCCACACCGACAGCGTCTTGTCACGCCCGGCGACTTCCGGGGCCTGAGTGAGAATGCCGTGGATGTCGTTGTAATCGACGGTCAGCACCACCGCGCAGCGTTTGCCGGCGGGCCAGAGTTTGCTGGAGTCAGCCATGGTGATGCTCCTTCAGCCACCAGCGGGCGACGTCGCGGCAAGTGGCGAACCACACGTCATCGCGCTGGCGCATGTGTTCGAAGAGTTTCTCCAGCAACAGGATGCGCCCCGGTTTGCCGGTGATTTTCGGGTGGAACAGGGTGGTCAGGCACAGACCCTCGTCCATCGCGCCGTCGTACTCGCGTTGCCAGTTGTCGAGGGTCAGTTCGTAGCTGGCGGTGCGGTCGAGCCCGGACGGGAAGTTCGGTGCGCGGGTGTAGGCGAGGGAGGCGTAGTCGTCCATTTCCCAGCGCCCGGGGATCTCCACCAACGGCGTGTCGTGGCCGGGAACGTTGACCAAATACGGGCGATCATCGCCGCGCATGCTGCTTGAATAAATGACGCCGTTGTCGGCCAGCATCGCCGGCGTCTCGGCGCGCCAGTCGCCGGACGGGGTGCGGAAACCCTCGGCGCGGATGTGCAGGTATTGCCAGAAAATATCGCGGGATTTGTTCATCACGGCCTGCTGCTGGTCCAGCGTCAGGGCGTAGAAGGATTCGTGTTTGTAGCCGTGGTAGGCGACTTCATGGCCGCGCTCGACGATGGCCTGGCACTGTTTCGGCCAGTTTTCCACGACCCAGGCGGGGACGAAGAAGGTGGTCGGGATCTTGAAGGCGTCGAGCAGATCCAGCAGGCGCGGCAGTGCGCGGTAGGGGCCGTAGCCGCCGAAACCGAAGTATTCCGGTTTGTGCCAGATCGAACCGTTGAGCATGGCATCGCCGGTCGGGCCGTCGAGGTCGAAGGCCAGAGCGAGACAGGCTTTGTGCTGGTCGGGCCAGGTGGGTTGTTGAGGGGCGGACATGGGTGTGGCGCTCCGATGGTATTGACAAGCTTTCCCTCACCCCAGCCCTCTCCCGGAGGGAGAGGGAGCCGATTGAGGTGTTCTGGAGGGTTACATCGACCTGAAAAGTCGAGTCGAACTCAGGCTCAAAAAAAACAAGTCGAACTTAGATTTTGAACAGCACACAAATCGGCTCCCTTTCCCCCTCGCCCCCCTGGGGGAGAGGGATGGGCGGGCGGCGTTCCGATGAGGGGGAGCGATCTTGAACGTTACTTGCCCGCGTTAATGGTCACGTCCTTGATCGCACCCAGCTCCAGATCCCACTTCTTCAAAATCGCGCCATAACTCCCGTCATCCACCATGCTCTGCAGCGCCACCTTCACCGCTTCACTCAGCTCAGGCTTCTTCTTGCTCACACCCAACCCGGTGAACTGTACGGAGATCGGCTGGCCGACCGTTTTGTACATGTCCTTTTCCTGGGTCTTGAGGTACGACAGGGTTTCGCTGCCCTGCATTGCCGCGTCGATGCGGCTCTGGCGCAGTTGGGCGCGGGCGTCGGCCGAGCCTTCGGTGCCGATCACGTTGATCGCAGGTTTGCCTGCGGCTTCACAGTGTTCCTTGCTCCATGCGGCGATTTCAGCCGGGAACGTGGTGCGGCGGCTAGTGCCGACTTTCTTGCCGCACAGGTCGGTGATTTCGTTGGTCGCGGTGTTCTTCTGCAAGGTGTAGAACTGCGGGCCGCTGGTGAAGTAGTCGACGAAGGTCACGCTGGCCTGACGCTCGGCGGTGTCGGTCATGCCCGACAGGACCATGTCCACGCGGTCTGTGGTCAGGGCGTTGATCATTTGCTCGAAGCCGGTTTCCTGCCACTTGATCTTCACCTCGAGGCGCTCGGCCAAGGCGTTGCCCAGGTCGTAGTCCAGACCGGTGAGCGTGTTGGTGGCCGGGTCCTTGAAATCCATCGGCGGATAGTTGGGCATGATCGCGACGACGATCTCGCCTTTTTCCTTGATGCCGGCCGGCAATTCGGCGGCGAAGCTGACGCTGGAAGCCATCAGGCCTGCGAGTACTGCTGGGATAACGAAATTCTTCATGGACGTTCTCTTATGAGTGTTGTGAAGGCCAAAAGGGCCTCAGGTTCGAACGGCAGAAATGAAGCTTTGGGTGCGCGGGTTTTGCGGACTTATTAGTATTTCTTCGGGGCTTCCAGCCTCCACGATCTGTCCGCCGTCCATGAACACCATGCGGTTGGAAACTTCCCGGGCGAAGCCCAGTTCATGGGTGACGACGATCATGGTCATGCCGGTCTGCGCCAGATCGCGCATCACCGACAGCACCTCACCGACCAGTTCCGGGTCGAGTGCCGAAGTGGGTTCATCGAACAGCATCAGCTTCGGTCGCATGGCCAGGGCGCGGGCAATCGCCACCCGTTGCTGCTGACCGCCCGACAGTTCGATCGGGTAGCTGTCGCGTTTGTCGGCCAGGCCGACCCGGGCCAGCAGTTCCAGGGCTTCTTCGTGCGCCTCCTTGGGCGAACGCTTGAGCACCTGGCACGGGCCCTCGATGATGTTTTGCAGCACAGTCATGTGCGGGAACAGGTTGAAACGCTGGAACACCATGCCGGTGGCCAGGCGCTGGCGGGCGATCTGCGATTCGTTGAGTTCGTGCAGTTTGTGCCCGACGACGCGGTAGCCCACCAGTTCGCCATCGACCCACAGGCCGCCCTTGTCGATCTTTTCCAGCTGGTTGACGCAACGCAGCAGGGTGCTCTTGCCCGAGCCGGACGGGCCGATGATGCACAGTACTTCGCCTTGCTCGACCTCAATGTTGATGTCCTTGAGCGCGTGGTACTGGTCGTAATATTTGTTCAGGCTCACGGCCTTGACGATGTTTCTCATGACGGATTCCTCAAGAACGCTTGCCGGCGCCGCGAGCGAAACGACGCTCCAGACGGCTTTGACCAAAGGACAGGACGGTGACGGTGGCCAGGTACCAGATACCGGCGACGATCAGCAGCTCCATGACCCGGGCGTTGGCGTAGTAAATGTTCTGGGCGTTGTAGAGCAGTTCCGAGTACTGGATCACGCTCGCCAGCGAGGTCATTTTCACCATGCCGATGAATTCGTTGCCGACCGGCGGAATGATGATGCGCATGGCCTGGGGCAGGATGATCCGGCGCAGCGCTTGCAGGCGTGGCATGCCGATCGACTTGGCCGCTTCGTACTGGCCGGTGTCCACCGACAGCAGACCGGCACGCACCACTTCAGCGGTGTAGGCGCCCTGATTGATGCTCAAACCGAGCAGGGCGGCCACGAAGGGTGTCATCAGGCTTACGGTGTCGAGCTGGAACAGACCGGGTATGCCGATGGTGGGGAAGATCAGTGCCAGGTTGAACCACAACAGCAGTTGCAGAATCAGCGGCGTACCGCGAAACAGCCAGGTGTAGGTCAGCGCCACGTAACGCAGGATCGGGTTGGCCGACATGCGCATGATCGCGGTGATCACCCCGAACACGATGCCCAGTGCCATGGCCAGCACGGCCATGATGATCGTGTTGAACAGGCCCCACATGATCGCTTCGGAGGTGAGGAACTGGCCGATGTACGACCATTCGATCTTGCCTTCGGCGAAGGCCCGCACCAGACCGATGATCGCGATCACAATCAGCGTGGCGAAGAAGATCCGCCCGTAATAGCGCCGTGGCACATGCTGGTACTGGGTGATATCGAACTGGTTTTCCGCCAGTTTGCGCTCCGCCTGGAGTCGTTCTGCCTGAGTCTGGCTCATGGTGTTTCTCCGAACTGTACTTTCAAATCCACCGCATTCCACTGTGGGAGCGAGCCTGCTCGCGATTGCGGTAGCACTCTCGACATCTCTGCTGGCTGACCCATCGCCATCGCGAGCAGGCTCGCTCCTACAGGGTTTGCGTATTGGCCGTTAGAGGCGGAAGCCCTGGTAGTTTTCGGTCCACTGCTGCTGCGCGGCGAGGGCGGTTTTCAAACGGCCGATCTGCTCGCGCACCTGTTGCGGTGCGGTGCCGCCCCAGCCGCTGCGGGCAGCGATGGCGGCTTCCAGGGTCAGGCTGTCACGCACGTCTGCCGTGAGGCGCGGGTCGATCTCGGCCAGCAGCGCCGGTGAGGCTTCCCACAATTCGAGGCTGTGTTTTTCGCAGGCCTGCACCAGTGCTCCGGTGATTTCGTGGGCTTCCTTGAACGGCACGCCGCGCACCGCCAGCCAGTCGGCGACTTCGGTGGCGAGGGTGAAACCCAGTGGCGCCTGACGTCGCAATTCTTCGACGTTGACGGTCATGGTCGCGACCATTCCGGCCATCGCCGGCAGCACCAGCAACAGGGTGTCGACGCTGTCGAGCACGCCGTTCTTGTCTTCGCTCAAGTCGCGGTTGTACGACAGTGGCAGGGATTTGAGCGTCGAGAGCAGGCCGGTCAGGTTGCCGATCAGGCGGCCAGCCTTGCCCCGGGCCAGTTCGGCGATGTCGGGGTTTTTCTTCTGCGGCATGATCGAACTGCCGGTGGCGTAGGCGTCGTCCAGATCGACCCAGCGGAACTGGCGCGACGACCACAGGCAGAACTCCTCGGCCAGCCGCGAGATGTTGATCCCGAGCATGCTGGCGATGAACAGGAATTCGGCAACGTGATCGCGGCTGGCCACAGCGTCGATGGAGTTTTCGCAGACCCCGGCGTAGCCCATTTCCTTGGCTGACTGCTGCGGCTGGCGAGCAATCGCGGAGCCGGCCATGGCCGCGGCACCGAGGGGCGACAGCGAAGTGCGCGCGTCCCAGTCCACCAGCCGTTGCACGTCACGCAGCATCGATTGCGCGTGGGCCAGCAAGTGATGGGCAAACACGATCGGCTGTGCCTGCTGCAAGTGGGTGAAGCCCGGGCAGATGCTTTCGACGTGCTGCTCGGCCTGATCCACCAGTGCCGTTTGCAGGGCCAGCACTTCCACCGCCAGGGTGCGGACGTGATCACGCAGGAACAGGCGCAGATCGTTGGCGGTCTGGTCGTTGCGCGAACGGCCGGCACGCAGCTTGCCGCCCAGTGCGCCGAGGCGCTCGGTCAGCAGGCGCTCGATGAAGGTGTGAACGTCTTCGTCGTCCAGCGTCGGGGCGATGCGCCCGGCAGCGAAATCGGCACCGATGCCGTCCAGGGCTTCGATCATCGTGCGGGTTTCCTGCTCGTCCAGCAGGCCGGCACGTTGCAGTTCCCCGGCATGGGCCTTGGAGCCGGCCAGATCGTACGGCGTCAGGCGGAAATAGCGCTCGGGGCAACGGGACAGGGCCGCCAGGGCTGCGGAAGGGCCGCTTTTGAAACGGGCACCCCAGAGACGGTCGGTGGTTTGAGACATTTGTTGTTTTCCTCGTCGGTAACGCGAACTGAAATCGGTGTGCATGGCCTTGAAAAAACGCGCCGAACAATCAGCAGACGGAATCAGGCCAAAGCAGTTTTCAAGAGGGCAGTTGCAAAGAGACAAGAGCTGATCGAAGTGTCAGCTTTTAATGTTTGGCGATCAGTGAATTGGCACTGATGTTCGGAATTTTTTGGCGGTTGCCAAGGCTTGTTTTCTGTGATCATTATTATTAGCCGGCGATGTTTTTGTTGTTGGACACAGATTGTTGAACATTGCGCCAGAGGTAAATCAGCATTATGGAAACCCCACTTTCCAATTCCGGAAACCCGCCGCTGAAAACGGCTCACCGAGCGCCACTGGCCCTCAGCGGACTGGATTTCAAACTGCTCAAGGTGTTCAAGGCCGTGGTCGAGGCGGGAGGCTTCAGCGCCGCGCAAAACGAGCTGAACGTGGGCCTTGCGGCCATCAGCAAGCAGATCTCCGACCTGGAAATCCGCATCGGCATGCGCCTGTGTACCCGGGGGCGCGAGGGGTTTCACCTGACCGAAGAAGGACGTCTGGTGTATCAGGCGTCGATTGATCTTTTCGCGTCGGTCGACAACTTTCGGGATCGGCTTAGTTCAGCGCAGAACGAACTTATCGGTGATCTTGGTGTGGGCGTTATCGACAATACGATCAGCGACCTTAATTCACCGTTAGTTGCGGCGCTTAAAAGAATAAATGAAGAGTCGCCGAAAGTAAGGTTTCAACTTCAGGCCACTCAGCTGGATGAGGTAGAAAGAGGCGTAGTAGAGGGGCGCCTGGTGGCGGGAATTGTGCCGGTCTATCAAAAGCGCGAAGAGTTCGATTATTACCCGTTATATGAAGAACGTTCGGAAGTTTACTGCGCTGTCGGCCATCCGTTGTTCGACATGCCCGAGTCACAGATGAGCAGCAACGTGCTGCAGGATTACGAGTGCATCAACCACCGCTACGCGATCCATCGCGACAAACTGAATTTTGCCCGCTACGACAGCTTTTCCGCCTCGGCGACCCAGGTCGAAGCCGTGGCGCTGCTGATCAAGACCGGGCGCTTCGTAGGCTTCCTGCCCCGGCATTACGCGGCCACGCTGGTGGCGGCGGGGCAGTTTCGTGCGGTGTTGCCGGAGCGAATCAACATCGCCACGCCGTTCAATCTGATCCTGCGTCACAACACCGTGCGCAGTCCGTTGGTGAAGGCGTTCGCTCAGGCGTTGGGCGTTGATCTGAAGGCACCGCTATAACTCAGCGCAGCGTCAGCCGCATTGCGCAACGGCGTTCACCGGGTAATCCGTGGGCAATTTCACTGTTCAGGAACTCGACCAGATAGGCAGCGGTTTCGTGAGCGCTCAACAGGGTAAAACCCATTCGTTGATAAAACGGCGCATTCCACGGCAGGTCGCGAAAAGTGGTCAGTGTGATCGCCTCAAGTTGCCGCTGTCGCGCGTGTTCAATCACGCCCAACAGTAACTTGCGACCGATGCCCCGGCCCTGAAAGTGTTGGCTGACGGACAGTTCCTCAACGTGCAACTGGTTGTCGATTTCAACGGCTCTTAAAAAACCTGCAAGTTGTCCGTCGGAGTTTTCTGCAACCCATACATTTGCGTGCTCGATGGCCTGCAAATGCAGCGCTGCATCCGCTACGTCGGCGTCGGCCAGCCAGGCCAGTGTCGGGTCGAGGCGGAACAGCTCGGCGGCCGAGCGTTCGATGGCGGGGAGGGTGGCCGCGTCGGCGGGCCGGGCGAGGCGAATAGTGAAGGTCATGCTGTAGCGGCCGAAGGCTGTGATCTTGCGCAAGATCGCAGCCTTCGCCGGGCACTACAAGGGTTTCAGATACAACAGCACGTAATCGTTCTTGTCGAAGCGACCGCTCAGTACCGGTTGCAGGCTGGCCAGCGGCGTGCCTTGCAGCGATTGCAGGTCCTTGCTGTCCATGATCAGCCAGGCCGGGGCCTTGAGGGCTTCGAGTTGCTGAACGGTTTCGGTGAACTGCGGTTGCAGGTCCTGTTCGACGTTGACCATGAACTTGATCGCCTTGGCGTCCTTGCCCATGCCATGCAGCACCAGTGGGGCCGGGTTCTGTTGAACCTGGGCGAACGCCGCACGACTGAAGGAACGGGTGTCGTAGAGATCCCGTTCTACCGGTTCGAACACCGCCGCATAGACCGTCCACAACGCCAGCACCGCGCTCAGGGCCAGCACTTCGGCACGCCAGCGCGGCTTCCACAGTCGGGACAACGCCAGCAGTTGCAGCACACCCAGCACGATCAGCACCGGCATGACACCGGTCAACAGCTCCGGGAACTTGCGTCGCGCAACCAGCAGGGCAACGATCAGCAACAATGGTGTCAGCAGCCACAAGGCCTGAATGACACCGCGCAACCACGCGAACACCCGACCGTGAGCCACCTGGAACGGGTACGCCGCGATGATCGCTGCCATCGGCAACATCGGCAGCAGGTAACGCGCCTTCTTCGCCTGTGGAATCGACAGGCCGACCATGACGATCAACCCGGCCGCCGCGCAATATTGCACCAGCCGCAACGCCGGCCCACGCTGATGCGGTTTGCTCAGCCATGCCGCCGCCAGCACCACAATGGCCAGCGGATAAGCCAGCGCGTAGTTGCCCAGCGAACTGGTGAAGTAGTACAGCGAGCCGCTGACACCTTCACTGCCATCCATGCGCCCCATGAACTGCATGCGGATCACGTCTTGCAGAAAGGCCTCGCCACCGCTGAGCTTGGCCAGCCACAACAACAGGCCGACACACACCGCGAGCAGGATCGACGCCAGCACACCGAACACGAACAGCCGTGCCCATTGGCGGTTGAGCAGGTAATAGCTGCAGAGCATGCCGGTTGGCACCACAAGGCCGATCGGCCCGCGGATACCGAAACCCAGCAACAACAGGACGAAGATCAGCGGCCAGCGCCGGCCGGAGCCGAAATGGTCGTGTGCGTAGCCCAGGTAGAACACCGACAGCGCCACGGCAGCCAGCATCAGGTCTTGCGACACCGCCCGGACTTCCGTGATGAAGGTGCTGGTGAGCATCAGCAGCGCAATGCTGATCAATGCCCAGCGTTGCGAATGTACCGCCAGCAAGCGGTACATCAACGTCACGATCACCCCGCCGGCGATGGCGCTGGGAAGCCACGCCGTCAGCGTATTGATCGCACCGAAGGGCAGGGACAACAGCCAGATGAACAGCGTCGATACGGCCGAATAATCGGCGTACGGCTGGCCATAAGTGGTGGGGAATACCGTCGGCCCGTGTCTCAGCATCTCCTGGGCAAACAGTACAAAACGTGAATCGAAGCCAATGGGTGCCTGTCCGTAAACCCCGGCGATAAACAACAACAGTGCCAGCAGCCCTGCGATCAGGGACTGCCGGCGGATGGCAGGCGACAACGAGATCAAGCGACGTCCGCGGTGTTAGGCCATTGTTGCAGCGGGATCGGCAATTTGCGCGAATCCCCACGGCCGATCGGGAAGTATTTGAAGCCATTGCGTGCCAGGCGATCGGCGTCGTACAGGTTACGGCCGTCGAAAATCACCGGGTCCTTGAGGCGTTGCTGGATCAGGTCGAAGTCCGGGGCCTTGAACTGCTGCCATTCGGTGCAGATGATCAGCGCGTCGGAACCGGACAGTACCGATTCCGGGGTGCCCATCAGCATCAGTTTTTCTTCGTTCGGGTACAGATGCTGGGTTTCCTGCATCGCTTCCGGGTCGAAGGCGCGAACGCTGGCGCCGGCGGCAAACAGCGAGTCGAGCAGGACGCGGCTAGGCGCGTCGCGCATGTCGTCGGTGTTCGGTTTGAACGCCAGGCCCCACAGGGCGAAGGTCTTGCCGCGCAGATCACCTTTGTAGAACGCATTGATGCGGTCGAACAGCTTGTGCTTCTGACGTTCGTTGATCGCTTCGACCGCTTGTAGCAGGTCGCTGGAGCAATGCGCCTGTTCGGCACTGTGGATCAGCGCGCGCATGTCTTTGGGGAAGCACGAGCCACCGTAACCGCAACCCGGGTAGATGAAGTGGTAACCGATGCGCGTGTCGGCGCCGATGCCCTGGCGAACCGATTCGATGTCCGCCCCCAGGTGTTCGGCCAGTTCGGCGATCTGGTTGATGAAGCTGATCTTGGTCGCCAGCATGCAGTTGGCGGCGTATTTGGTCAGTTCGGCGCTGCGCAGGTCCATGAACATGATGCGGTCATGGTTGCGGTTGAACGGCGAGTACAGGTCGCGCATCACGTCGCGCACTTCATCGCCTTCGCAGCCGATGACGATGCGGTCCGGACGACGGCAGTCGGAGACCGCCGAACCTTCCTTGAGAAATTCCGGGTTGGAGACGATATCGAACTGCAAGGCGCGCCCGGCCTTGTCCAGTGCGGCCTGGATGTGCGCACGCAAGGTGTCGCCGGTGCCGACCGGTACGGTGGACTTTTCCACCAGGATCAGCGGCTGTTCACGATGACGGGCAACGGCATCGCCCACCGACAGTACGTATTTCAGGTCGGCCGAGCCATCCTCGCTGGACGGTGTGCCCACCGCAATGAAGGCTACGCGACCGTGAAGCACGGCGGTTTTCTCATCGGAAGTGAAGTGCAGACGACCGGAATCCAGGCCTTCACGAACCAGACTCGACAGGCCCGGTTCGAAGATGCTGACGTGACCCTGGCTGAGCAGTTCGACCTTCTTCTGATCGATATCCATGCACACGACATCGTGGCCGACCTCGGCCAGAACCGCGGCTTGCACCAGGCCGACGTAACCGCTTCCAAATACTGTGATTTTCATGGAGCACTCCTCAAATCGGGCACTTTTGCCGGACGAGTGTTGATAGTGATGACCCCGAGCATGACCAGTGCCACGCCCAGTGATTTGGTGAAACTGAAGGATTCGTTGAACAGCGGCAGGCTGGCCGCCAACAGGTACACCAGCGCATAGCTGATGCTCAGCAGTGAATAGGCCCGGCCCAGCGGCAGGTCGCGCAGGGCGGCGAGCCAGCAGAGCATCGACAGCGCATAAGCGAGAATGGCTGTGAACACCACCGCCAGCGCCGTCAGATCGACGTTGCCGGTGGTCAGCGCGGACAACCATTGTTCCGGCTGCGGCAGGCGCGTCATGCTCCAGCGCATGCCCAGTTGGGCGCCGCTGACCAGAAACACGCTGCCAAGGGCGAAGCCGATTCCGCGTCCCTGGCTCATGACTGTTGCCCCAGCAGTGCCACGCCGCCGATCACCAGCGCCACACCGATCCAGTGTTGGCGATCGATCGGTTCGCGAAACACGAAACGCGCGATCAGCGTGATCAGCACAAAGTTGAGGCTGAGCATCGGGTAAGCGATACCCACTTCAAGGCGTTGCAGCACCAGCAACCAGACCAGCAGCCCCGAGCCCAGTGCGAACAGGGCCAGCCACAGCCACGGCGAGCGCAGTTTGTCGGCCCAGGACGAGTCGACCCCGCGCCAGCTTTCCACCGCATACTTTTGCGCGACCTGGCCCAGGCACGTCAGCAGACACGCCGTCAGCAACAGCAACCAACTCATGACGGATCCTTGGGCAGGACGATGATCACCAGGTTGCCTTGCTCATAACGGGTGCCGTCCTTGGGCAGCAGGTCCACTTCGTGCAGTTCGTCGTCGCCCTTGACTCGCATGACCACGCCGACCGAGCCGGTGCGGCGGGCATCGCGTACCCACTGCTGGACTTCGTCGGTGGTGATCCGCTGTTCAGCGCCTTCTGGATAGCTCAGGCCGTACTTCAGCTCGCCCACGGTGTTGTACAACGCCACCTTGGGTTGCTTCAGGCGCCAGGCCAGTGCCGAAGCGGCACCCAGATCGTTACTCAGCAGGTGAGTGGTGCCGGACAGCTCGTCCAGGTGATGGAGGATGAACTGATCCGGGGTCTTGTTGGCCACCACGGACTTCGGCAACGCGGCCGGCAGTACACCGATCAGCAGCAGGCTGCCGAGCGCCGGAGCGGCCCAGCATTGCAGCGGCAGAAACGCCTGTGCCAGGTTGGCGATGATCCAGCCGATCAGGGCAATGAACACCAGCACCATGCTGTGCAGCTCATGGTCGTACACCGGTTTTTTCAATTGCAGGTAAACCAGTGCGATCAGCGTGACGACGCCCAGCACCAGGTTCAGCACGCCATTGATAGTCAAGGCCCGGCCCTGTTCCAGACGCAAGCGGTCGGCTAGCGCATGACCCAGCAACAGTGCCAGCGGCAGCAGGCACGGCAGGATGTAGGTCGGCAGCTTGCCGTTGGCCAGGCTGAAAAACGCCAGCGGCATTACCAGCCACAGCAGCAGGAAGGCAATGCCCGGTTGAGCACGGGTCTGCCAGGCCTGCTTGAAGGCCGGCGGCAGCATGCCGACCCATGGCAGGCTGAACGCGACCAGCAACGGCAGGTAGAACCACCACGGCGCATCATGCTGAGCGTCGTCACCGGCAAAGCGGCGGATGTGTTCGTGCCAGAAGAAGAACCGCCAGTAATCCGGTTCCTGACTGTGCACGGCCAGCACCCACGGCAAGCTGACGATGATTGCCACGGCAATCGCCACCGGACCGTAGATCAGCAGTTCACGCCAGCGCTTCTGCCAGAGCATCCACGGCAGGGCGATCAGCACCGGCAGCAGCCAGGCGAGAAAACCCTTGGTCATGAACCCCATGCCACAGGCCAGCCCCAACACCGCCCAACTTGCCAGACGCTGCCCGGTGCTGCGGCTGTCGACGGCAAACCACAGGGCTACGAGGCTCAGGTTGACCCAGAAGGTGAATTGCGGATCGAGGTTGGCATAACCAGCCTGACCGGCAACCACCGTGAAGCTCATGTAGAGGAGGGCGCAGATGAAGCTTTTGCTCGGCTCGTTCCACAGGCGACGGGCAACCAGGAAGCACAACAGCACACTCAATCCGGTGCTGAGGGCCGAGGCGAAACGCACGCCGAACAGGTTCTGCCCGAACAGTTCCTGGCCCAGCGCGATCATCCAGTAACCGGCAATCGGTTTCTCGAAATAGCGCAGGCCCATGAAATGCGGGGACACCCAGTTGCCGCTCAGCAGCATGTCCTGGCTGATCTGTGCGTAACGGGTTTCATCGGGAATCCACAAGCCATGCGTGCCGAGCGGCAGCAGGTAAGCCAGCAGGATAAGTCCGATCAGCAGCGGCAATGCCCAGCGTTTGCTCATGCGCCTTGCACTCCCAGCCAGCCTTCACGGCCTTCGAGGGCGCCACGTTGCACACGGCCGACAGGCAATGTGTTGAGAAACTCGGGCAACAGATCGCCCAAAGGCTTGAACTCGATATGTCGCTGGCGTGCATCGGCCAGCAATCGACGAAACTCTTCGGCCATCAGAATCCCTTCTACTTCGGCATGAATGGTGTAGTTGTTGAGGTTGTCCGGACGGAACCGGTCAAGGATGAAGGCGTTGAAGTCCTTGGCCGCCACGGTCGGGCCGACCACCTCGTCGAAGGTCGGCATGTCCACCGGAATCTGCGGCGCACCCACCGAACCGTCGGCCAGCAGCGGTCGAAACAGTTGTTGCCCGCGGCAATCGCTGTTGTAGCGAAAGCCGAAGGTTTCCTTGGCTTCGATCACGCGTTCGTCCGCACGCCAACCGGCGGCGGCCGAGCACTGGATCTTCTCGCCGATGATGTCGCTCAGGGTGTCGACGCCGCGACGGATCTGTTCGATCAGTTGCGCGTCGCTCCAGGTGCCGGCATTGGCCTGCCAGCCATGGTGATCCCAGGCGTGCAGGCCGACTTCATGACCGGCGTCCCGGGCCTGACGCATCAGGTGCCCGAGATCGCGACCGATCGGCTTGCCCGGCCAGGCGGTGCCGGCCAGCAGAATGTCCCAGCCATACAGGCCGGCGGCATTGGAACGGAGCATTTTCCAGAGGAATTGCGGACGGATCAGGCGCCACAGATGTCGGCCCATGTTGTCCGGGCCGACACTGAAGAAAAACGTTGCCTTGACCTGCGCTTCGTCGAGGATTTCCAGCAACCGGGGCACCCCTTCACGGGTGCCTCGGTAGGTGTCGACATCGATACGAAGACCTGCCTGCATCAACGCTTGTCCGCGATTTCGAGCATGGCTTCACGCAGGAAGAAGTCCAGGGTGTTGCCGATGGTCTCGCGCATTTCCACGGTCGGCTCCCAGTTCAACAGGCGCTTGGCGTTGGCGATGCTTGGCTTGCGGTGTTCCACGTCCTGGTAACCGGCACCGTAGAACGCCTTGCTTTCCACGTCGCGGAAACCGGCGAACGGAGGGAAGTTGGAGCGCAGCGGGTGAGCTTCGAACTGACGCAGCAGTTCTTCGCCCAGTTGACGGATGCTCGCTTCGTTTTCCGGGTTGCCGATGTTGATGATCTGGCCGTTGCAGACATCGTTGTCGTTATCGATGATGCGTGCCAGCGCTTCGACGCCGTCAGCGATGTCGGTGAAGCAGCGTTTCTGCTCGCCGCCGTCGAACAGACGGATCGGGGTGCCTTCCACCAGGTTGAGGATCAGCTGGGTGATGGCGCGGGAGCTGCCGATACGGGCCGAGTCCAGACGGTCAAGGCGCGGGCCCATCCAGTTGAACGGACGGAACAGGGTGAAGTTCAGGCCTTTGGCGCCGTAAGCCCAGATCACGCGGTCCAGCAGTTGCTTGGAAACCGAGTAGATCCAGCGCTGCTTGTTGATCGGGCCGACGATCAGGTTGGAGCTGTCTTCATCGAAGTTCTTGTCCTGGCACATGCCATAGACTTCCGAGGTCGACGGGAAGATCACGCGCTTGTTGTACTTGACGCAGTAGCGAACCAGTTTCAGGTTCTCTTCGAAGTCCAGTTCGAATACGCGCAGCGGGTTGCGGGTGTACTCGATCGGGGTGGCGATGGCTACCAGCGGCAGGACCACGTCGCACTTCTTGATGTGGTACTCGATCCACTCGGAGTGAATGCTGATATCGCCTTCGACGAAGTGGAAGTTCGGGTGGCTACGCAGACGCTCGATGGCATCGGAGCCGATGTCCAGGCCGTAGACTTCGTAGCGGTCGTCACGCAGCAGGCGCTCGGACAAGTGGTTACCGATGAAGCCGTTGACGCCCAGGATCAGCACGCGAGTGCGACGTGGTGCCCGGCCGGATTCGGCGCCGCGCAGCAGCGAACCGTCTACCAGACCCAGTTCGTTGGCCAGTTGCGGGCCGCTCAGGTACAGGCCGTTGTCGTTGCGCTGACCGGCGTTGATTACCAGCGAGTCTTCACCGCAGGCGATACGCAGCGGATCGACGCTGATCACGCGGCCGGGGGCCTGGCCTTCGTTGCCCTTGACGACTTCGGCGCTCCACACGATCAGCTTGTGCTCGCCCACAGCGCAGAAGGCGCCTGGATAAGGACGGGTCACGGCGCGAACCAGGTTGAACAGCTCCTCGGCCGGTTTTGCCCAGACCAGTTTGCCGTCAGCCGGGGTACGACGACCAAACACGGTGGCCTTGGATTCGTCTTGCGGGGTTTCGGTGATCTTGCCTTGCAGCATGTTCGGCAGAGTGTCGCGCAGCAGGTCGCTGGCGGCAGTGCGCAGTTTGGCGTGCAGGGTCAGACCGGTGTCGCTGCGCTCGATGGCAACGCGTTGCTGGGCGACGATGGCGCCGGCATCCGCGCGCTTGACCATACGGTGCAGGGTGACGCCGGTTTCGGTTTCGCCGTTGACCAGCACCCAGTTTGCCGGTGCGCGGCCACGGTAGCGAGGCAGCAACGAGCCGTGCAGGTTGAACGCGCCTTTTTTGGCCAGGGCCAGCAGCGGCTCGCTCAGCAGGTTGCGGTAGTAGAACGAGAAGATGTACTCAGGGTCGAGCTTGGCGATGCGCTCGATCCACAGTGGGTGGTTGGCGTCTTCCGGCGCGTGCACCGGAATACCTTTGTTGGCGCACAGTTGCGCAACCGAGGCGTAGAAGGCGTTTTCCTTCGGATCATCGGCGTGAGTGAACACGGCTGCAATGTCGTAGCCGCTGTTCAGCAGGGCTTCAATGCCGGCGCAGCCAATATCGTGGTAAGCGAAGACAACGGTTTTTGCACTCATGAGAGAACCTGATCGGAAGAAGTGGAAGTAGAAGAGAGACCATCAACGGTGACCGCAGGTGCCGGGGAGGCCGGCTGACTGCGCAACACCTTTTCAATGAAGAAACGCGGGCGGGCTCGCACGTCGCTGTACATGCGCCCCAGGTATTCACCCAGCAGGCCCATGCCGATGAACTGGCCACCGGTAAACACGAACAGCACCGCAAACAGTACGAAGGTGCCGTCACCGGCCCAACCCGCGCCGAACGCCAGACGCAGGACGATCAGCGCAACGGCGAACAGTGCACCCAGACCCGCCATGGCGAAGCCAACGATGCTCAACAAGCGCAAAGGCGTGGTGGTCATGCAGGTGACCAGATCGAACATCAGGTTGATCAGGCGCATCGGGCTGTATTTCGAATCACCGTGTTCACGCTCGGCGTGGGCCACGACGATTTCGGTGGTGTGACGGGCGAAGCTGTTGGCCAGGATCGGAATGAACGTGCTGCGTTCGCGGCAGGCGAGCATCGCGTCGATGATGGTGCGGCGATAGGCGCGCAGCATGCAGCCGTAGTCGCTCATGGCAACACCGGTGGAGCGTTGCACGGCGAGGTTGATCAGCTTCGACGGATAACGGCGCAGCGCCGAATCCTGGCGGTGGCCGCGTACGGTGCCGACCACGTCGTAACCCTTCTCGGCCTCGGCCACCAGGCGCGGGATTTCTTCCGGCGGGTTTTGCAGGTCGGCGTCGAGGGTGATCACCACGTCGCCCTTGCACTGTTCGAACCCGGCCATGATCGCCGCGTGCTGACCGTAGTTGCGGTTGAGGATGACCGCTACGAACGGGCTGTTTTCACGCCCGGCGGCTTCTTCCAGCATGTTGGCGGATTCATCGCGGCTGCCGTCGTCCACCAGCACGATTTCGTAGGGATGTTTGAGTTGGGCACAGGCTGCCTCTGTGCGGCGAAGCAGCTCAGGCAGACTGTCCTGTTCGTTGTAGACCGGGATGACGATCGACACGCAATTAATCGGGTAAGGTCTCACGAGCGTTTGTCCATAAGGGTGGCGATGGCACCGACAACACGATCCAGATCCTGATCGGTCATGTCGGGGAACAGCGGAATCGAGCACAGCCGCGCCGAGTTCCATTCGGTGTTGGGCAGATACAAATCAGGGTCACGCTGGCGATACCAGGTGTGCAGGTGGGTGGCAATGAAGTGGATACCGGTGCCGATGCCTTGCTCCTGCAGGCCCTTCATGAAGGCTTCGCGATCCATCCCGCAGCGCTCGCTGTCGATGCGCAGGATGAACAGGTGCCAGGCGTGCTGTTGGGCGTACTGCGGCACCGCCAGCGGTTGCACGGGCAGACCTTCGAGTTGTTGCAGGTATTGAGTGGCAAGTTCAGTACGGCGGGCGTTGATGGCGTCCAGACGTTGCAGTTGCACCAGGGCAATCGCGGCGTTGATGTCAGACAGGTTGTACTTGAAGCCAGGCTCCATGACCTGGGCCTGCGGCTTGCGGCCACCGGTCAGGCGGTCGTAGGCATCGACGCCCAGACCGTGGAACTTGAGCATGCGTACGCGGCTGGCCAGGGCTTCGTCGTCGGTGACGAACATCGCGCCTTCGGCGCAGGTCATGTTCTTGATCGCGTGGAACGAGAAGATCGCCGTGCCGTGGGAACCGACGTGGCGGCCCTTGTAGTAGGTGCCAGCGGCGTGGGCGGCGTCTTCGATGACCGCGATGCCGTGCTTGTCGGCGAGGGCATACAGCGGATCGAGATCGAACGCGGCGCCGGCGTAATGCACGGGAATGATGGCTTTGGTGCGAGGCGTGATGGCGGCTTCGATGCGGGCCGCGTCGGTCATCAGGGTGTCGCGGTCGACGTCGACGAACACCGGCGTGGCGCCGAGCAGCGAAATCATGTTGGCGGTGGAGACCCAGGTCTGCGACGGCGTGATGACTTCATCGCCGGGGCCGATGCCCAGGGCCAGCAGGGTGATGTGCATCCCGCCAGTGGCAGACGACAGTGCAACGGCGTGCTTGCAACCTACGTACTGCGCGAACTGTTCTTCAAGTGCCTGGTTTTTCGGCCCGGTGGTGATCCAGCCTGAACGCAGTACCTGTTCGACGGCCGCAATTTCCTCATCGCCGATACTCGGGCGGGAGAAGGGGAGAAACGCCTGACTCATGGACACCTCATTGCGAAAAAAATGGACAGATCCATCTGTTCATCGGATCCAATCCCAGCGTAGACGCAAAAAACGGGTTTTGCATCAACGAGTTGCTTGACCAGCATGACGTCGGGGTTTGGTTGACTTTTCAGGCGTTGCCCGGCAGGTTGGGCGGTACCGACTGAGGACCTATCTAGCTAAGGTTATTCCCGATTTTGTGAAAGGAATATGAAAAACCGGTCGGTGAATCGTTTATCTGAAATTCATACAGCCGCTGTTCAGACTTCTGCGGCTTTATCGGAAAAGTCCTACTACAAGACTCTTCTTTACATCAAGTTCATTGCAGTTGTTAGTTGTTGTGCTGGACTGTTTTTACTCAAGGCCTTTCGTTTGAGCAGCTTATCCGTTACCCCTTCAGAATCCACCCCAAGTAATCCTTTGTCCTTGTATCTGGCGCGTTTGGCACCTTCCAGCCAACTCACCATGCGTTACGTTTTGCAGGATGCCGCCGACCGTCTCGGTTTTGAAGACATGAATGTCGAGGACATTCCGTGGCACGCCTTACAACCGGAAGATGTTGTGGCGTTAGTCGCGGCATTGCGTGCAGACAACTATGCCCCCAACACCTCTTCACTTTATGTAAATGCCATTCGCGGCGTGATGAACGAAGCCTGGCGCATGAGCCTGATCTCCCAGGATCACCTTCTGAAGATGCGTTCGGTCAAGGGTATCGCCGGCACGCGACTGTCTCAGGGGCGCAACCTGAAGCGCACGCTGATTCACGAGCTGATGGAAGTCTGCGCCGCGGATCCGCGCCCGCAGGGCCTACGAGACGCCGCCGTGATTGCACTGTTGTACGGCACGGGGATGCGCAAGTCGGAATCGGTGGATCTGGATTTGAGCCAGGTGGACTTCACTGAACGCAGCCTGTGCGTCAATGCCAAGGGCAACAAGCAACTGATCAAGTACGCGCCGGCCTGGGCGTTCGCCAAACTCAATGCCTGGCTGGAGTTTCGCCGCTCAGAGCTGAAGGAAGGTGAAAGCGACGATGCGTTTCTGTTCAACCGCATCCGCCGCGGCAGCCACATTACCCGCGAGCGCATCACCAAGCACGCGATCTATTACATCGCTCGCCAGCGCGGCACTCAGGTCGGGGTGAAAATCATGCCCCACGATTTCCGGCGATCGTTCATCACACGGGTGATCGAGGAGCATGATCTGTCGATTGCCCAGAAACTGGCGCACCACAGCAATATCCAGACGACCGCCAACTACGACGTGCGCGACGACAACGAGCGGCGCCGCGCCGTGGATCGTTTCGATCTGTAGCTGAACGTCAGGACGTTCCGAAGACGTGGGCGGCCCCGAGTATCGACAGTTGCACGGCGCTGCCGGCCGGTGGCGCGTGCATCCCGGTGCTGCGCACCAGCAGCGAGCGGCCGGACGCTTCGCTGGCCGTGGCACGCAACTCGACCGTCAAAGTGCAGGTGTTACCGCCGAAGTCGCGCTCGGTCACGACGGCGTTACAGCCCTCCGGATCGGCGGGGTGGTCTGACAGTAGCAACTGTTCCGGGCGCAACATGATCTGCGCCGGACCGGCAAAACCATTGCTGTTCACCGCCACTCGCCCAAGATCGCAATGAGCCCAGCCGGCCTCGATCTGCGCCGGCATGACCACCGCTTCGCCGAGAAAACGTGCGGTCTGCTCGTCGTCCGGATAGCGGTAGAGGTCCATCGGATGCCCCGATTGCACCAGTCGCCCGTCACGCATGACGGCCAACTGATCGGCGAACGACAACGCTTCGCTTTGGTCGTGGGTGACCAGAATCGTCGTTACCCCGGCCTCTTCGAGCAGGCGCGCGACCATTTTGCGCATGGCGCCACGCAGGCCCGTGTCGAGAGCGGAAAAGGGCTCATCCAGCAGCATCAGGCGCGGCTGCTGGGCCAGTGCCCGAGCCAGTGACACCCGCTGCTGTTGGCCGCCGGACAGCTCGTGGGGCCAGCGCGTGGCCATGTTGGCGTTCAGGGCCACGCTGTCCATCAGCGCCTGAATACGATCGGTTCTGACGCTGCCGGTCTCGGTGAGCCCGAAACCGATGTTGTCCGCCACGGTCATGTGCGGAAACAGCGCGCCATCCTGCGGCACATAGCCGATCTGCCGCTGGTAGGCGGGCACGGCGTGGGTGCTGTCGACCAGCGTCTGACCGTTGAGCTTCAGGCTGCCTGCGTCGGGAAACTCGAACCCGGCGATCATCCGCAACAGCGTGGTCTTGCCGGAGCCTGACGGGCCGACGATCACGGTGCGGCTGCCCGTCGGGACGGACAGGTTGATGGTGTCCAGCGCCGTTTGTGCGCCAAAGGATTTACTGAGATTGATGATTTCGAGGGCGTTCATCGGCCGGCACTGCGCCTGGATTGGTGATAGAGGATGGCTGTGAGCGGCAGCGAAAGCACCACCATCAGCAGGGCGTAAGGCGCTGCGGCGGCGTAGTCGATTTCGCTGGTCATGGCCCAGAAACCGGTGGCCAGGGTGCGCGTGCCGTTGGGCGCGAGCAACAGGGTTGCGGTCAGTTCATTGGTGATCGCCAGGAACACCAGCGCAGCACCTGCTGCCGCACCGGGCGCGGCCAGGCGCAGGGTGATCAGCCACAAGGCGCTCAGGGGCGAGCGGCCGAGGCTTTGCGCGATGTTTTCCAGCTCCACCGGCGCCTGGGCGAAACCGGCCCGCAGGCTGACCAGCGCTCGCGGCAGGAACATCAGCAGGTACGCCAACAGCACGGTGATGGTGGTCTGGTAGATCGGCCGGGCGAAGTGGATCGTCACGGTGACCAGCGCCAGTGCCACGACAATCCCCGGCAGAGAGCTGGTGATGTAGTTGCAGCCTTCAAGCAGACGCTGCAGCTTGCCGGGCGCACGGATCGACAGCCAGGCAATCGGAATCGCTGCAAGGCTGGTCAACAACGCACCGGCCACGCCGAACGACAGGGTCTGAAGCAGCGCCGGCAACAACTCTTCACCTTGCCAGACCTCGGCGCCGCCGGCGATCAGCCATTTACCCAGTGTCAGCATCGGGACGCCGAGGGCCAGCAGGCAGGTCAGGGCTTGCAGGCACAGGCCCAGCGCAGCGGTGCCACGTTTGAGGCGCACGGTCCGCTGTTCGCGGGCGCTGCCGGCCCCGACCCGGGCATAACGCGCCTGGCCTCGGGCGCTGGACTCAACGGTCAGCATCGCCAGACAGCACAGCGCCAACACACTGGCGAGCATGTTGGCGGCCGGACCGTTAAAGGTGGATTTGAATTGATCGAAAATGGCCGTGGTGAACGTATCGAAGCGGATCATCGCGTACAGGCCGTACTCGGCCAGCAAGTGCAGACCCACTAACAGCGCACCGCCACAGATCGCCAGGCGCAATTGCGGCAAGACCACCCGGAAGAACACCGCCCACGGCTTGAGACCGAGGGATTCGGCAACGTCTTCAATTGCCGGGTCGAGGCGACGCAACGTCGCCGCAATCGGCAAATACAGGAACGGAAAATAGGCGATCACCGACACCAGCACACCGGCCGGCAGTCCATTGATAGACGGAATCAGGCTGACCCACGCGTAACTGTGCACGAACGCCGGCACCGCCAATGGCGCGACCGCCAGCAGCGACCACAATCGCCGACCCGGCAGATCGGTGCGTTCGGTCAGCCAGGCCAGAGTCGTGCCCAGCACAATGCAGATCGGCAGGGTGATCAACACCAGCAATACGGTGTTGATCAGCAATTCGGCAACCCGAGGGCGGAAGATCAAGGCTTCGATGGTCGCCCAACCGGTGTACCACGATACGCCGATCACAAAACCGATCGGCAGTAATGACAGCAGTGATACGCCAATCGCCAGCGCGACCACCCAGGGACTACCGCGTCCGTTGAGGGCGCGGGTCCTGCGTGAAAGGTTGGCGGGGGGCGCCGCAGCGATCCCCGCCGGTAGAGTTTCAGGCATCAATTACAGGAGTCCTGCCTGGGTCATCAGCTCGACGGCTTTCTTGCTGTCGAGCTTCGATGCGTCGACTTTTGGCGCGTCCAAATCCTTCAATGGCACCAGTTTGGCGTTGGATGCTGCGTCCTTGCCCACGGCGTATTCAAAGGAGTTGCCGGTGCGCAGGACTTCCTGACCTTGCTTGCCAGTGATGTACTGGAGGAATTTCTGAGCCTCGTCCTTGTGTTTGCTGGACGCCAGCACGCCACCGCCGGAAATGCTCACGAACGCGCCCGGGTCCTGATGTTTGAAGTAGTGCAGAGCTGTGTTTTTGCTGTTTTCACCGGTCTTGGACTGATCGACAAAAGCGTAATAGTGATAGATCACGCCGCTGTCCACCTGGCCGGCGTTCACCGCTTTGAGTACGGAGCTGTTGCCACGGTAAGCGGTGAAGTTGGCTTTCATGCCCTTGAGCCATTCCAGGGTGGCGGCTTCGCCTTTCTGTTCCAGTACGGCGGCGACGATGGCCTGGAAGTCGGCACCGGCAGGGGATGCAGCCCAGCGACCTTTCCATGCCGGGGTCGCCAGATCCATCAGGGATTTTGGCAGGTCTTTTTCCGCCAGTTTGGCCGGGTTGTAGACAAAGACTGTCGAGCGAGCAGCGATACCGACCCACTGGCCGTGCGCCGGACGATAGGCCGCGCCCACTTGTTCAAGAGTGGCCGGGGCGACCGGAGCGAACAGCTTGGCGTTGTCCACCAGCACCATGGCCGGGGAGTTTTCCGTCAGGAACACGTCTGCCGGAGAGGACGCGCCTTCCTGCACGAGCTGGTTGCCCATTTCCGTGTCGTCGCCGTTGCGGATCGTGACCGGGATTCCGGTTTCCTCGGTGAAGCCCGCGACCCACGCCTTGGTCAGGGTTTCGTGCTGGGCGTTGTAGACCACGATGCCAACCGAGTCGGCGGCATACACCTGGCCGGCAGCGAGCAACGCCGTCGCCAGAGCAGCGTGCTTGAGAAAGGACGGAATGGATGGACTCATGACGGGGCAGCTCCTGTTTTTTTGACGTTATGGGCAATCGTTCGCGGGGGAATTTCAATGCGAATGATTTGCATATGTTGGCTGGCTGGCAATGTAGAGAGGCAAATGAGAAAAAAACGTCAAACAAACCGTTAATACATGTCATTGTCATTCAGGTTAGCAGTCACTTGGCGGGGACGCCGGGCGAACCCGGCGTTGTCTTTCAGGAGCCTTGGGGGAGATAGGCGACGCTTTGATCCTCACGGCCATGGAACACTTGTTCGCCGCGGGTCGGGGTGGTGGTGATGACTTGATGGTCTTGACCGAGCCTGGAGAGCGGCACGGGTTCGCCGGTGCGGTACTGGGCGACGAAGATCGTACGCTTCGGATCCCAGTGCTTGCCGCTAGTGCGTTCCAGCCATTCGAACATCGCTGCAGCATCGCCATCGCGAGGGAAATCACGGGTTTCCGGCACGTAGTAGAACGGCTCGCCGCCGGTCTGCAGGTACATCGGAACCTTGTTGTCCACCTCGACCATGACGAAGTGCCATTGGCTCAACGGCGCACGCTGGCTGGCTTGCAGGCGCACGGTCTCGCCGAAACGGATCGCGCCGCCACCGCTGTTGGTCCACGGGTAAAGCACGCCGAGGATCCCGGCCAGCAGGACGGTGGCCACGCCGAAACCGATTTTCAGGCCGCGCCCGCCGAACGGGCTCTCAGCATTGCGCGCGGCCATGCGCCGGGTGATCCACCAGGCGCCCAGCAACTGCGCGAACGGCACCAGCGGCAGCACGTAGTAACTGCGTCGACTGCCGCTGGCGGTGAAGAACAGCATCAACAACCCCAGGCCCTGAATCAGCCAGCGGGTGTCCGGCTCGATGTGTTTCCAGTTCCGCGCCGCAACCCACAGGGCGATGATCCAGCACGGCGCCCAGGGCAGGGTGTAGACCGGCAGGTACAACAAATAGGTGTAGATCGGGCCGATGTTGTCGAACGGCTGGAAAAACCGCACGACGTTTTCCCGCAGGACCAGCCCCAGGCCGCTTTCCCCGTAGTTCGGCGCGCCGTAGAGATGGGACAGCAGGAACGGCGTCATATAGAACGCCCCGGCAACTGCCAGCGCCGCGAGCAGCCGCAGGTTGAGATGACGCTTCCAGCGACCTTCATTCAGCAAGTGCGGCAACAACACCAGTCCGGGCAGGATAAAGCCGATCAGGCCTTTGAACAGCGAGGTCAGGGCCAACAAGCAACAGAACACGACGTAGCGCGAAAACCGGGTGTCATCCGGCCCGCGCCAATACCACCAGACCGCTGCCAATACACCGCAAACTGTCAGGATGTCGGCGGTGGCGACCCGCGCCCAGAACACGAAATAGAAGGTGGTCGCCAGCATCCAGCCGGCGATCAGCCCCGTGCCTTTGCGAAACAGGCGTTCGCCCAGCAGATACACCAGCCAGACGCTGAGCCATGCCGACACCACCGAGGACAGGCGCAGCGACCAGTGATCGAGACTGCCGGTCAGCCAGGCGGTCGCGGTGATCAGCCAATACGACAACAGTGGCTTGTCGTAGTAGGGATCGCCCTTGAGGTACGGGTCGAAGTAATCGCCGCTTTGCAGCATCTGCAACGCGATGTTGGCCCAGCGGGTTTCCGCGCCCCAGAGTTCGCGACTGCCGAGTCCCAGCAGCAACATCAGGGCGCTGGCCGCCAACAGGAGCAGCAGGGCGCCCCGGTCGTTATTGCGCAAAGTCATGGCAGGCGCTGCGGGAAGATGAAGATCTGCAGATTGCCGCGTCGGTAATGCTTGCCATCCACCGGCAGCAATTCGACTTCCTGCTCTTCCTGCGTACTGTTGACGCGCAAGACCACACCGACCGCGCCTTTCTTCCGCGCCTCTGTCATCCATTGGCCGACGCCTTCCATGGTGACTTTACGCGCCGCCATGGCCGGGTCTTCGAGGCCGTACTTCAGTTCACCGATGGTGTTGAACAGATCCACTTGCGGGCGTTTCAAGCGCCACGCCAGCGCCGAGGCCGCGCCCAGGTCGTTACTCAGCAGGGACGCGGTTTCACTCAGTTCCTGTTGATGCTCGGCAATGAACTGGTCGGGCATCTTGCTGTTGACGATCTGCGCCGGCATGGCCGCAGGCAGTAGCGCCACCAGCAGACCGATCCCCAGTGCCGGCATCGCCCACAACGTCAGGGGGCGCAACACCTGCAAGGCGTTGGCGATGATCCAGCCCAACAGCACGATGTAGACCAGCGACAGGCTGAACATCTCGGTGTTTTCGTAGATTTCCTTGGTCGCTTGCAGATAAAGCAGCGCCACCAGCGCAGCGCTGGCGATGACGGTGTTGATCACGCCGTTCAGGCGCAGGACGCGACCACTGTGCTGATCCAGCCAGTTGACCACGGTCTGTCCCATCAGCAGCGCGACTGGAAGCAGGCACGGCATGATGTAGGTCGGCAGTTTGCCGCTGCTCAGGCTGAAAAAGGCCAGCGGCAGCAGGAACCACAGCGCAAGGTAAGCGGTTTTTGCCTCACGCTTCTCACGCCAGGTGCGCAGGAGCGTCGAAGGCAGCAGCACGGCCCACGGCAGGGTGGAAGCAAACAGCAACGGCAGGTAGAACCACCACGGACGGGCATGTTGCGCGGCATCGCCGGCGGCAAAACGACGGATGTGTTCGTGCCAGAAGAAGAACCGCCAGAAGTCAGGCTCCCGGTAATGAACAGCCAACACCCACGGCAGGCTGATCAGTAAGCAAACCACCACCGCGACCAGCCCGTAGCGCACCAGCTCGCCGAAGCGGCGCTGCCAGATCATGTAGGGCAGGGCGATCAGTACCGGCAGCAGCAAGGCCAGGAAACCCTTGGTCATCAGCCCCATGCCACACGCCACACCCAAGAGTGCCCAGCCACCCAGGCGGGCGCGGGGCGTACGACTGTCGATGGCAAACCAAACGGCGACCATGCTCAGGTTGACCCACAAGGTGAACTGCGGATCGAGGTTGGCATAGCCGGCCTGACCGGCAATCAGCCCGAAACTCATATAAAGCAGGGCGCTGGCGGCGCTGATGCGCGGGTTGTTCCAGAGCCGGCGGGCCATCAGGTAGGTCAGCCAGACGCTGGCGCCGGTACTCAGTGCCGAAGCGATACGCACGCCGAACAGGTTGTCACCGAAGATCGCCTGACCGATCGCAATCATCCAGTAACCGGCGATCGGCTTCTCGAAATAACGGATGCCCATGAAATGCGGGGCGACCCAGTTGCCGCTGAGCAGCATTTCCTGGCTGATCTGGCCGTAGCGGGTTTCATCGGGGATCCACAGGCCATGGGTCATCAGCGGCAGCAGGTAAAACACCACGAAAGCCAGAATCAGGCCGGGGATGGCCAGACGTTCGAAAGTCGTGGAGGGGGGGAAATGACGGGTAGCGTGTCGCAGCGGATTGTTTTCAGACGTCATGACAAAGCCTTGGTACCGAACGAAGTTCTAGTGTCGACGACCTGCCCGGCGCGTTCCTGGGCGGGCAGGTCATCGTGTTGAATGAATGCAGGTGTCGGGCGTTTCCTGTATCCAGAGAACTGCCATACCTCCAGGCTGAAGTTCTCGCGATAAAGCCAAGCTTAAAAAAAACAGTTGTCCAGTAAATCGGGGGCAGATACATCTCTCATTACAAATTAATGAAATCCGCTCTTGGCTAGTTGAAAAAAGTTCAGCCGCGCCGGCCCGATCCAACTAAAGCATTAATGACTATTGAGTTGGGACCAGGCGTCGGCATTCAGGATGCCCAGCACTTTAAGTTGCCCCTTGTCATCGATGCGTACGAACAGGGTGCTGCCGTACTCGGCGGCGATTGCGTGGGGGAAACCGGTCTGTTTTTCAAAGTCGCTGATGCAGCCGCTGTGGGTGACCAGTACCAGATTGTGTTGCGCCACTTTGTGCGCCACCACGTCGTTGCGCAGTGAAGAACCACAGGACTCAAGCCAGATCTGGGCGGTGGCGTCCTGCCCGAACATGGCGCGCGCCGTCTGCACGGTACGGGTCAGCGGGCTGGTGAATACCTGAGCCTGCTGCATGCCCAGCGCCACGAAGCCTTTGCCCACCAGCGTTGCAGAGTCGTTGCCAGCCTGGGTGATGCCATCGGCGGGGCCCAGGCAAAGATTGTCGGAGCGGTCGCAACGTTCGGCATGACGCACCAGTGCAACGACCTCGCCAGCCTGCCAGGCGTGGGTCAAATCGGCCTTGGCCGCATGACCGGCCTGACCCAGATCGATGGGCGAACGGGTCATCCAGACGAAGCCGCTGACCAGCGCAATGACCAGCAACGAACCGATGATGGTCAGCAGTCTTCCAAGTCGCAGCGTCCGGCGTTGTTTATATGTCGCTGTTAATTGCATCTGTCGCTCCACGGCATGCCCCTTGACGTCGCAGGCGAGATTGGCCGGCGATTTAACCAACTTTTATAGTTATGAACTTGAATAATGGCTGAACATTACGTTTCTGCTCGTTGGGGGGCAGTGAAGAACATGTGAAAAATTTGCGAGAGTTGGAAATGCGCAATTAATCGGGTGATTGATAACCAGACTCAAATACCCTTTTTTTACCGGCCTGGCTTAACAAATGTTTATGTTTGCGGTGAAGCTGCGCAGGTTCGGTCAATGTCGCGGTGCTCGCCTGTTTTTGACCGTGAAGTCTGAAATCAGCAGTGGAGTCATCGACCCGAATGGATCTCAAGCAAAGCCTGACGAAACGGATCGTCATCGTGTTCGCTTTGATGAGCGCCCTGGTCGCCGGGGTGTTTGCACTGGGTATCGTTGCCGCCGTGCATGTGGTCGAACACAAGCTGGCCACCAGCACGCTGAGTGGCGGTCTGCATCGATTGCTGGCGATGGATGACATCAATCGCTGGAGCCATCAGCCGGAAAAGAGTGAATTGTTTTTCTTTGAAGGCGGGCCCGGGCCCATGGCACTGATTCCGTCACTGGCCGCGCTGTCACCCGGATTCCAGGAAATCATGTTCAACGGTGACGATTTCTTCGCGATGGTCGAGGTGGTCGGCGGACGTAAATACGTGCTGCTGCGTGATCAGGAAAGCCTCGAACAACGCGAGCGGTTGCTGTTCATCGTGGTCATGGTCGGTTTTCTCCTGAGCATCCTGCTGGCGATCGTGCTCGGCCGGTTGCTGGCGCGGCGGGTCATGGCGCCGGTCATTCGTCTGGCACGCCAGGTTCGCCACCGCGATCAGCTGCTGGTGCTGGCGCCACCGCTGCATCCGGACTATGCGGCGGATGAAGTGGGGGAGCTGGCGCTGTCGTTCGATCAGACGCTGGGACGTTTGCGCGAAACCCTGAGCCGCGAAAAACTGTTCACCAGCGATGTCAGCCATGAATTGCGCACGCCGTTGATGGTGCTGGGCGGCTCTTGTGAGTTGTTGCTCGCCAATCCGTCGCTGGATCCTCGTTCGAGCGCACAGGTCAATCGCATCGCCCGGGCCAGCCATGAGATGCGCCAACTGGTCGATACCTTCCTGATGCTGGCTCGCGCAGAGGATGATGCCGGCAATGATATTTGCGTCACCCTCAAGGAAGTCGCGGACGCTCAGTGCGAGATCTGGGGTCGACTGATTCGCGAAAAGGGACTGGAGTTTTTCTACGACGTGGACCAGCCCTGCATGGAGCGTTTCAACCTGACGTTTCTGCAATCGGTGATGGGCAACCTGTTGCGCAACGCTTGGCATTACACCGATCGGGGCTTTGTCCGATTGACCGTGACGGCAAACGGTTTTGTCGTGGAAGACAGTGGCATCGGCATTCCGGAAGAACAGCGCAAGGCGGTGTTTCAGCCCTTTGTGCGTGGTGACGAAGGCCGGGGAGAGGGCCTTGGGCTGGGGCTGTCGCTGGTACAGCGCATTTGCAAGCGACAGCGATGGCAGGTGAACCTGACGACGGGCGAAGCCAACGGTTGCCGCTTCAGCGTGGTGTTGAATCCTGCCACTCAGGACGCCGGCGGGCAGCCCCGCCCATTGCCCGCCGCTTGACTGATCTGAGCAGCCAGGCGCTTGACGTTGTTCTGCTGTGCAATCACCAGTTCGTCGATGCCCGGTCCGGATGGGGTTTGCAGGACTGAACGGCAGGTAAGCAGCCCATTGTCGGACTCACCACCCGAGCGCAGCCGCCATTTGGCGTCGATCAATCCGTATTGCCCGGGAATCGAATCAAATCGCTGCACAACGATGCGCACCGAGACTTTGCGCGACCCGCCAGCATTGCTCAGTTGATCCACCAGCGCACTGTGCAATTCATCGGCCAGGCTGGCGCCCCACCATTCGGTTTCGAGAATCGCCAGGCCACTGTTGCCCTGGCGGATGACGATCTGCGGCCGGTCAACTTGCGGCGGCACGCTGATGCCTTCGATCGCGATGTCCGAGCCCGATCTGCCGGCCGCCGCTTGTGCCGGGGTCAGGGTATGAAAGCTGATCGGGTCGCTGCGACAGGCCGCCAGCAACAGGCACGCAGCGAGCACGGTGTACTTCAGCGGTAAAGCCATGGGACAGCTCCTGTGCTCAATTGCGCGGCGGTCCTTTGAGATCCAGCGGCGCAGCGTTGTCGGGGCGACCGCGAATCAGCGATTCCGGATGACGACCGAGGTAATCCGACAGTTCACGCAACGAACGCGACATGCGCCCGAGTTCGTCGAGGGTCTGGGTCAGTTGTTCGCGTTGCGGCGAGTCTTCGGCCAGGGTCGAACTGGCCGATTGCAGGGTCTTGCTCACGTCCGCCAGCGTGCTCTGAACTCCGGGCAAGGTCTTGGCGTTGAACTGGGTCAGGCCTTTGCGCAGTTCCACCAGATTGCTGTCGAGATTGCCGGCGATGCGTTCCACCGGCAGTTTATTGAGCTTGTCGACCATGGCTTCGAGTTTTTCCTGCAACTGTTCGAGGCTGCCGGGAATGGTCGGAATGACGATCGGACGCGCCGTCGGGTCAAACGCGACTTTCTCGGCCTTGGGGAAGAAGTCCAGAGCGATGTACAGCTGTCCGGTCAGAAGGTTGCCGCTGCGGGCCTGGGCGCGCAGTCCGTTGTCGATGAAGGTGCCGATCAGGCGCACTGCGGCGCCTTCGTCGTCCGGATTGTGGTTGAGCACCTTGAGCATTTTTTCATGGGCCCGGCCGAGTCGCTGCGGGTAGATCACGATGCCGACGTTGACCGGGAAGCTGCGCTTTTTCTCGTCGAAGTCCAGGTTGACGCTCACCACCCGGCCGATTTCCATGCCGAGGAATTCGACCGGCGCATCGACCTTGAGGCCGCGCATGGCCTGATCGAAACGCAGGCTCAGATACTGCGGTTTGCCGGCGGGCGGCGCGAGGGCTGTCTGCTGGTCTTCGAACAGGTCGAAGGACTTCTCATCCGCTGCCGCAACATCGTTGGGGCTGTAATCCGGCGCGCGGAAGGCGATACCACCGACCAGCAACGTCGACAGCGATTCGGTCTTCACCGCAAAACCATTGGCGCCGACGTTTACGTCTATACCGCTAGCGTTCCAGAACCGGGTGTTCTCGGTGACGAAGGCATCGTTCGGCGCGTGAATGAACACTTCGATATTTACCCCTTTGCCATCGGGATCAAGCGCGTAGGCCACGACCTGGCCGACCGGAATCTTGCGGTAATAGACCGGGGAGCCGATGTCCAGCGAGCCAAGATCCGAGGAATGCAGATTGAAGCGTCTGCCCGGTTCGCCATAGGTGATCGGTGGCGGGTTTTCCAGCCCTTTGAAGTGTTTGGCGCGACTGTCGGACTGGCCGATATCGGCACCGATGTAGTCGCCGGAAAGCAGCGTATCGATGCCCGATACGCCGCCAGCGCCGATACGTGGCCGCACCACCCAGAACTTCGAGTCCTCGCGGGTAAAGGTTTCGGCCTGCTTGGCCAGTTTGATCGTGGCGTTGACGCTCTTCTGGTCGTCGGCCAGCTCGACGTCCGAGACCTGGCCGACCACCACGTTGCGGTATTTGACTTCGGTCTTGTTGGCGGTCAGACCGCTGCCGGTCTTGAAGGTGACGACGATCGTCGGGCCTTCCTGCATCAGGTTGTGCACCACCAGCGAAATGCCCACCAGCACGGCGACAATCGGCACGATCCACACCAGCGAAATGCTGAAGCGGCGGGTCTTGATCGGTGCCTGGCCGGGTGCTCGCGGTTGATCGGCGGCTGACGACTCCATCCATGACCTCCAGAGTGTGTTGGGCACTGAGCGTCAGGAACGCAAAAGCACTTCATCAATATAGAAGTGCTTTGCGATAGAGCAAATCGGCGAGCCTCAGCCCAGCATTTCCCGCAGGCGATACCAGAACATGCCCAGTGCCAACAACGGCGAGCGCAGCGCCGGGCCGCCGGGGAAGGTCATGTGCGGCACACCGCTGAACACATCCATACCCTGGCTGTGGCCTGCGTGAATCGCTTCGCCCAACAGTTTTGCGCACCAGTGGGTGACGTTCAGGCCATGGCCGGAATAGCCCTGGGCGTAGAACACGTTCGGGTGCTGCTTGAGGCGACCGACTTGCGGGAAGCGGTTGGCGGTGATGCCGATCTTGCCGCCCCATTGATAGTCGATGCGCACATCCGCCAGTTGCGGGAAGACCTTGAGCATCTTCGGTCGCATGTACGCGGCGATGTCGGCCGGATCCTTCCCGGAGTAGTGGCAGGCACCGCCGAACAGCAGACGCCGATCCGCCGAGAGCCGGTAGTAATCGAGGCCGACCTTCTGGTCGCAAAGCGCCAGGTTCTGCGGAATCAACTCGGCAGCGCGCTCTTTGGACAAGGGCTCGGTGGCGATGATGTAGCTGCCGGCGGGCAGGACTTTACCGCTGAGCTGTTGCTCAAGCTCCTCCAGGTGCGCGTTGCAACCGAGCACCAGACTGCCGGCGCGCACCGTGCCCGAGGCGCAGCGCACTTGTACCGTCGCACCGTGGACGATTTCCAGCACCGGGCTTTGCTCGAAGATCCGCACCCCGAGCGATGCTGCCAGCCGTGCTTCGCCCTGAACCAGATCGAGCGGGTGCAGATGACCCGAACCCATGTCGATCAGACCGCCTTTATAGACACCCGAATTGACCACTTGCCGACGCATGTCTTCGGGGCCGACCAGGCGCGTTTCGTGGGCATAACCCGAGGCCGCAAGACTCTCCTGTTCAGCCTTGAACGCTTCGAACTGTGCCGGGGTGTTGGCCAGTTCGCAGAAGCCCCAGCGCAGATCGCACTCGATGGCGTTGTCTTCGATGCGCCGGCGCACCAGCTCCACCGAATCGACACCGGCCTGCTGCAGATAGCGCACGCCTTCGGCGCCGACATGGCGGGCGAAGCCCTCGACTTCATGGCCGATGCCACGGATCAACTGGCCGCCGTTGCGCCCGCTGGCGCCCCAACCGATGCGCCGGCCTTCAAGCAGCACCACCGAGAGGCCACGCTGGGCCAGCTCGATGGCGGTGTTGACGCCGGTGAAGCCGCCGCCGATCACGCAGACATCGGCGATCAGGTCGGCTTCAAGTTCAGGGTAGGGCGTGCTCGACCGGGCCGAAGCGGCGTAGTAGGAGCGGGCGTGTTCCTGGGTGTACTGATTCATTTGTTCGACTTCACTTTGCTCCAGGAACGGGTCATCAGACGCATGATCGACTGGGGCGGGGTGGTGGAAATGTAGAGTTTGTCGAGCACCTCCTGAGGCGGATAAACCTCAGGATTGCTGACCAGTGCGACATCCATGTATTGCTTGGCGGGCGGGTTCGGGTTGGCGTAGCCGACCGAGGCGCTGACCTTGGCGATCACTTGCGGATCGAGCAGGTAATTGATGAAGGCGTGAGCTTCTTTGGTGTTGCCGGCATCGGCGGGAATCGCCAGCAGGTCGAACCACAGGTTCGCGCCTTCCTTGGGAATCGCATAGGCGATGTTCACGCCGTTGTTTGCTTCCTTGGCGCGGTTGGCGGCCTGGAACACGTCGCCGGAGTAACCGAAGGCCACGCAGATGTCGCCGTTGGCCAGGTCCGACACGTATTTCGAAGAGTGGAAATAGGTGATGTACGGGCGGATGCTCAGCAGCTTGGCTTCAGCTTTCTTGAAGTCCTCCGGGTTTTCGCTGCGCGGGTCCATGCCCATGTAGTTGAGAACTGCCGGGAATACTTCGTCGGCCGAGTCCATCATCGACACGCCGCACTGGGTGAGTTTTTTCAGGTTCTCCGGCTCGAACAGCACGGCCCAGGAATCGATGTGGTCGATGCCCAGCACCTGTTTGACCTTGTCGACGTTGTAGCCGATGCCGTTGGTGCCCCACAGGTACGGCACCGAATGCTCGTTGCCCGGATCGTTTTTCTCGAGCAGGGCCAGCAGTTTCGGATCGAGGTTTTTCCAGTTCGGCAATTGCGAACGATCCAGCTTGAGGAACGCCCCGGCCTTCACCTGACGGGCCAGGAAGTGGTTGGACGGCACCACCACGTCGTAGCCGGTGCGACCGGCGAGCAGCTTGCCTTCGAGGGTTTCATTGGAGTCGAAGACGTCGTAGATCACCTTGATTCCGCTGCCGGCCTGAAAGTCGGCGAGGGTGGTCGGACCGATGTAATCGGTCCAGTTGTAGACGCTGACCTGGGGTTGGGCCTGGGCACCTGCACTGCACGCCAATGCCAGAGCGGCGGGGATCAGGGATTTCAACAGACGCATATCGACACCTCTTCGAATTATTGGATTTTTCAGGTGGCACGGCCTTTGTGGGAGCTGGCTTGCCAGCGATAGCGGTGGGTCAGTCGACAGATAGGCTGACCGTACCCACGTCATCGCTGGCAAGCCAGCTCCCACAGGGTTCGTGTGTGTTGGTTAAACGCTCAACAACAGGAACTCACGCTCCCAGGAGCTGATCACGCGCTTGAAGTTTTCATGCTCGGCACGCTTCACCGCCACGTAGCCACGCACGAACTTGCTGCCCAGGTATTCGGCGACGGTGTCGCACTCTTCCATCTGGGTCAGCGCCTCTTCGATGGTGATCGGCAGGCGCAGGTTGCGGCGTTCATAGGCACGGCCTTCGACCGCGGCACTTGGCTCGATGCCCTCGACCATGCCGATGTAGCCGCACAGCAGGCTCGCGGCAATCGCCAGATACGGGTTGGCGTCGGCACCCGGCAAACGGTTTTCCACGCGCATCGCCTCAGGCCCGGACGTCGGAACTCGCAGGCCGACGGTGCGGTTTTCCTCGCCCCATTCAACGTTGACCGGCGCCGAAGTGTCCGGCAGGAAGCGACGGAACGAGTTCACGTTGGGCGCGAACATCGGCAGCACTTTCGGGATGAACTTCTGCAGGCCGCCGATGTGATGGCGGAACAGATCGCTCATGCTGCCGTCGGCGTTGGCGAAGATTGGTTTGCCGGTGGCGATTTCCACCACGCTCTGGTGCAAGTGCATGGCGCTGCCAGGCTCATCGCCAATCGGCTTGGCCATAAACGTTGCGGTGACGTTGTGCTTGAGCGCGGCTTCGCGCAGGGTGCGCTTGAACACGGTGATCTGGTCGGCCAGATCCAGGGCGTCGCCGTGACGAAAGTTGATTTCCATCTGCGCCGGGCCGTCTTCGTGGATCAGCGTGTCCAGATCCAGGCCTTGCAGTTCGCACCAGTCGTAGACGTCTTCGAACAGCGGGTCGAATTCGTTGGCCGCATCGATGGAGAACGACTGACGACCGCTTTCGGCACGACCGGAACGGCCCAGCGGTGCCTTCAACGGTAAGTCCGGGTCTTCGCAGCGTTGGGTCAGGTAGAACTCCATTTCCGGCGCGACGATCGGCTTCCAGCCCTTGTCGGTGTATAGCTGCAAGACTTTCTTCAGTACGTTGCGCGGCGACAGTTCGATCGGGTTGCCGAACTTGTCGAAGGTGTCGTGGATCACGATGGCGGTCGGCTCGATCGCCCATGGCACCACGTACACCGCATCGCTCACCGGTTTGCAGACCATGTCGATATCGGCCGGGTCGAGCAGGTCGTAGTAGATGTCGTCGTCGACAAAATCCCCGGTTACCGTTTGCAGCAGCACACTTTCCGGCAGGCGCATGCCTCGCTCATGCAGGAACTTGTTGGTCGGTGCAATTTTGCCGCGGGCGATGCCGGTCAGGTCGCTGACCACGCATTCCACTTCGGTAATCTTGTGATCTTTCAGCCATGTGAACAGCTGATCGAAAGGGGCATTCATAAAGACCTCGTCGTTGGTTTTATTGACGCGGGGGAAGTACGATTTCATCTTTCGCAGGCTTCCCCTGTAGCGCGTTGACGACTATCTTGGGCGGGCCTTGCCGTTCCATCTATCCACTTTCAGCAGCACCAAAGCGCACCAAAAGAGTGCGCAAGGTCTCCCATGACAACGTGTAATCCGCTACAGGTTCAAGCTTTCAACACCGCCGATGTCGCCGAACAGGTTCGCGCAACACCGGGCTGGGTCCAGCATTACCAACAGATGTCGCCGGGGCATTTCGCCGGGCGAATCCGCTATCTGGACTTGCAGGGGGTGGAGGTCTACGAAGAACAGATGAACACCCGGGTCGAGCAGAATTTCAGTGCGCCGGCGGGTGCTCTGGCGTTCTGTTTCGATCGCAGTGACAACGCGCTGTATCTGCTGAACGAAGAGAGCCGCAATATCTGGATCACCCCGGAGAACTACCAGGAAATCGCCGTGGTGTTCGGCCCCGAGTTCGTGCGCCGCAACGGCCTGGACGTGGCCCGTCTGGAAGGTCTGTTCATGGCGCCGCTCAACGGCGCGCAGAACGCGCTGTTCAGTCGCTGGTTAAGCTCGACTCTCACCAAGTTGTCGCAAACCCTTGATCAGCCAAGCAAAGAAGCGTTGACCCAACAGTTGCTGGAGGACTGCCTGTTCATCCTCGACAACGCTTGCGTGTGCCTGGACAGCGGAGGTTTGCAGCGCCGCGCCGAAGAGCGCACGACCATGAAACGGGTGGGGGAATGGGCGGCAGACTCGCCGGAAGAAACTCTCAACCTGCTGGAATTGTCCCAGGTCGCCGGGGTTTCCCTGCGGCAATTGCAGCAGACCTTCAAGGCCTACACGGGGATGTCACCGACCCAATGGCTTCGTCTGCGCCGGCTCAATGGGGCTCGTCGGGAGTTGCTCAGAGGCGCCGCTTCAGGCACCACGGTGGCCGAGGTGGCGATGAACTGGTCGTTCTGGCACCTGGGGCGGTTTTCCAATAGCTATCGGGCGCTGTTCGATGAGTTGCCGAGCGAGACGTTGAAGCGATCGTGCCGCTAATGGCGGGGATAGGTCCTCTCAAGCGCCGTTCCTGAGCAACTGGCCGAGCGCCTCCAGCTCACCTTTCTCCACATCGGAAACCAGCACGAAGCGCATATGGTTTGCCTGCCAGGAAACCACGTTGAAGCCGCGAATCGTCTGGCTCTGCGACGGCTTGTCGGCGTCTGGTGTCGGCAGAATAAACACATTGATGATGTGTTTGGCCCGGCCGTAGCTCAGGGCTGCCGTGGTCTGGTGTTGCAGGTAATCGAGTCGCCCGCCGAGCAATGGAAAACCCTGCGCCGCGTAGTCGACTACTGGTGGCGAGAAGTCGAGTTTGCCGGTGAACCAGGGTTTCACGGTGTGCCGGTCAGAGGACACCACATCGTTCAAGTGCTGGCCCATCAGCGAGCGCACGTGGCTGGAGACAGCTTCGTCCATCAACGGTTGTTCGCTGCCCGGTGTTGCCACGTAAAGCACCATCGCCAGGGCCAGAGCGGCTGCGGAGAATGCCGGGGCGAACCATTTTCGCCAGCGCTCAAAAGGGCTCGGCGATGCGGGAGCAACGGCGGCAAGCACGCTGGCAGTCAACGACACCGGCGCCGAGTAATAGGGTGCATGGCGTTTCACGCTGACCTTCAGCAGCTTCGCCTCATCATGCAGCCGCGCACAGTCAGCGCATGTGGCCAGGTGCGCAGCGACATCCGCAGCCATCGCCGGATCAAGTTCCTGGTCCAGATAGCCATGCAGTTGTGTCTGGCAAACCGTGCAGTGAAGTTCATTCATGATCGTGCAACTTCAGTAATTCGAGCTTGAGCATGGCACGCGCCCGGGCGAGCCTGGACATGACGGTGCCGATGGGGATGTCGACCACCAGGGCGATGTCCTTGTAGGGCATGTCTTCGAGCTCCTTGAGCACAATGACCTCGCGAAACGCTGGCGGCAAGACACTCAGCGCCTGCTGGAGCAACGCCGCGTTTTCCGTGTGAATGGCCAGCAGTTCCGGGCTCTGGCCATGGCTCAGGGCTTCTTCGTTATCGCCGATGTCGTCACCCATGGGCACCCAATGCCGCCCGGCCGATGCCTTGAGCCAGGTGTAGCTTTCGTTGCGCACGATGGTCAGGAACCAGGCCTTGGCGTTGCCATCGGCAAAGCGCTGCAAAAACCTGAAGGCGCGCAAGGCGCTTTCCTGCACGACATCCCGTGCGGCACTGTCGTTGCCGGTGATCCAGCGCGCGAGGTTGTAAGCCGCGTCCAGGTGCGGCGCAATCAGTTCCTCAAATCGATTCATAGTGGTTTCCGCACCGTCACACCCCTATAACCGTGATGCGCCGTGTTTTATTCCCTGAAAAGAATTTGTTTTTCGGCATGGAATAAAGGTTCGCCTCGCAAGGTTCTACCTGGTGTCAGCTACATCACTGTAGTCCGCCAGCGAGGACATCCCCATGGACAATCAAGCAAAACATCCACTGCGCACCGACGGCTTGCTGCACAACCCTGACCGGCGAACGCTGCTCAAATGCTCGGCGTGGGCCGGGGCCGGGGTTCTCTGGGCCCTGAGCGGCGGCATTCCCAGAGCGTTTGCGATGGATGAGGCGGGTAACGTCACTGATCCCAAGGCGTTGGCCAGCACCTTTCATTTCGTGCAGATCAGCGACTCGCACATCGGCTTCAACAAGGAGGCCAATCCGGAACCGGTGAAAACCCTGCAAGTGGCGATCGACAAGGTCATCGCACTGCCGAAACGGCCGTCGCTGATCCTGCACACCGGCGACATCACCCACCTGTCCAAGGCCGAAGAATTCGACACCGCGGCGCAGCTGCTCAAAGGCCTGCCGTCCACCGTGCATTACATCCCCGGTGAACACGACACCCTCGACGAGGGCGGCGGCAAGCTCTATCTGGAACGTTACGGCAAAGGCACCAAAGGCAACGGCTGGTACAGCTTCGATGATCACGGCGTGCATTTCATCGCGCTGGTCAATGTCTTCAACTTCCAGGCCGGCCATGAAGCCAACCTCGGTGCCGATCAACTGGCCTGGCTGGCCGATGATCTGCGCGCGGTGTCGACCAGCACGCCCATCGTGGTGTTCACCCACATTCCGTTGTGGACGGTCTATCAGCCCTGGGGCTGGGGCACCGAGGACGGCGATCAGGCGATTGCGATGCTGCGCAAATACGGCTCGGTCACGGTGTTGAACGGGCATATTCATCAGGTCATCCAGAAGGTCGAAGGCAACATCACCTTCCATACCGCCCGTGGCACGGCGTATCCGCAACCCGCACCGGGCGCGGCGCCGTCTCCGGGGCCGATGACCGTGGCGGCCGATCAGTTGCGCAACTATCTGGGGATCACCGAAGTGCGGGCGACACAGGGCGATCATCCGCTGGCGTTGATCGATTCGACACTGGTCTAGGGGAGGGCGAATCAATGAAAGCGCGACTGTTGGCAGTTCTGTGCCTTTTTTTGTCGATGCCGGTCTGGGCACAGGAAGTAAAGGTCGACATCAAGGAGTTCATGTTCGGCCCCAAGGACCTGACCGTGGCCGTGGGCACCAAGGTGACGTGGGTCAATGACGACCAGATCCCGCACACGGTGGCCGAAACCCACAAGGTGTTTCGCTCCGGGGCGCTGGACACCAATGACAGTTTTTCCTGGGTGTTCAATACGCCGGGCGAGTTCGAGTATTTCTGCGTGCTGCATCCGCAGATGATCGGCAAGATTGTGGTGACTCAATAAACAGAAGGCGCGGCTCTCACAGGGCCGCGCCTTTTTTCCATCTGTTCTCAGAGCAGTACCCGGCGCAGCCTTCCACTCAACGCAGCCACTTTGTTATCCGGCGTGGGCAACGGTCGCCCCGTCAAACCCATGCCTTCGCTTACCAGTACCGCATCCTGCACCAGACACAGATTGGACGGGGTATCCAGGTCGCGGGCGAGCACGGTCACTTCGCTGGTTTGCAGATTGCAGCTCAACAGTCGCCCGCTGAACCGGGTGAAACCGCCATGCAGGGTTTCGCCTTTCCAGTCAGGCGGCAATGGTTGTTGCAGACGGCTGCAGAGCTCCAGCACCAGCACGTCTCCCTGCGGACACAACTCCAGTCCGGTGGGCAGTTGCAGGCCGCGAATCAGCACTTCGATCCGGCCGGTGTCAGGCCAGACCCGAATCACCTGACCGGCCTGATCATCAAAGTCGATGCCTTTGCGACTCGGGTCGCTTTGCAGCTCCCCGGAGAACAGGCTGATCAGCACAGCGTCCGTCGCCGGTTCGTGCACCAGCGTGACGGGCACCGCTTCCTGTCCCATATCCAGATCCGGCAACTGAACCAGTACCTGTTCTTCCTCGCCGGTGCTGAACTCCACCAGTTGATTGGTATCGGGTTTAACGGCCAGCCAACTACGGCGGGTCGGGTGATAACACAGCGCATTCAGATTGCCCCGACTGTGGAAAACCGGCTCGGGCGGGGTGTATTGCAGGTCCAGCAGTTTCGAGCCCGCGACATAATCGGTCTGGCTGACCAGGCAGTGCCCGTCACCGCAGGCGATGTCCGACAGGCCCATGATTTCATCGCGCAGCATGCGGGCCTGCATGTTCATCGCGCGGAACCCTTGCGCCAGTATTTCAGGGGCAAGATACGCGCCGGGCTTGAGCGGGTCCGGTCGAAGTTGGCTGATGCGGCCGCTGAATGTCTGGTCTGGCAGGCCTGAGCCGGCTTCGGCCAGCAACAGGCTGCCATCGGCCTGCACACAGACGCCGCGTGGGTTCAGCAGGCCTTCGGCGATGATGGTGCTGGGGCGCAGGGTCTCGCGGGGGCGCGCAGGAATATGAACAGTCATAGGTTTCTCTCCATGGGCTGAGGGGTGCGATTACTGCGGTGGTTGCCACGGTTCGCCCGTGAGATAGGCCCGCAGCAACGCCCGCTGACAGGGCGACATCGACCTCACCACGGGCATGAACAGCGTGGTGCCTTTGTAGGCGTCCGAGGTTCGGGCGAGGATCGGGTTCTTCGCGCCCATGATCGCGTCGGGCTGGTTCAGCGGGATGTAGCGAGACATGGCGGGGAAGGCCAGATAGTGAAAACGCAGGACGTTCGGATACATCTGTTCCCAGGTGATGGTGGTGCCTCTGGGGATACCGAAGTCGGTCTGGGCGTATTTACGGAAGTTGGTGAAATACGTGCCGCTATCCTGACCGTTGACGGTGTAGGTCAGGGCGACGAACCCTGCGAGAGGCGCCGCTGCGGGTTTTACGTTGACGGAGAACGTGACGGACAACTGACCGGGGCTCACCGTCAGGGCCGGGGGGAAATAAAGGAAGTCGCAGTAGCGCTGTTGCGTGTAATACGGTCCCGAAGGCGCGGCGGTGAGATCGATTTCGGTTGTGCTGGTCACCGCAGCACCCAGATACCGGACCTGTAGCGTAATCGACAGGCCCTGCGGGTAGTCCTCGGTATAGACACTGCGTTGATCGGCGTAGACCCGATAGACCGACTCTGTTGCCTGCAAGGTAGTCCCGGCGACCTTGCCGGGGGCGCTGATGGCCAGTGCCGAGGATCTGACCGCCGACTGTTGGGCTGTATTGAGAGGCAGATCGACAATGCCGCCATACACGTAATAGTCGAGCAGGGGACTGCTGGTCGGATCGAGTGTGCCCAGGGTGGTCTCGCCGGCTGCCACGGTGACAGTGCCGTAATTGCCGTTAGGTCCGATAGGGCTGGTGATGTCATCCCGGACGACCCTGAACGTCTCTTTCGGAATGATGTTCACCATGTCGACGCTCAGCATTGCCGCGCTGCTCAGGTCGGCATAGCCGGTGCCGCCCGTGCCCTGATTGACGATCTGACGGCCCGCCTGACAGTCCAGCGGCTCATTGGCGAACGCCGGCGCCAATGTACCGATGACCCGGCCAATGCTCGGGTTCGGGGTGTCTCTGCCCGCGGCATAATCGGCTTGCAACTGGGGCGTGGTCATTGTCGGGCACATTTCGAACATCACGAAGCGCAGGACGATACCGGTGGCACCCGGTGCCTGGATGATCGATCGCAAACCGCTGCTGTTCTGGTTCCAGCTGACAATGCTGCTCAGCGGGAAGGTCAGCTGGAAGGTGCCGCTTATACGGCAGGAACCGGGTGCATCCAGCTCCTTCGGCGTTGGCTGCAGCACCCGCTTGCCGAGATCCTGGCTGCTGCAAACTGCATTGTCGTGAATCAGCAATTGGATGTTGTTACTGCCACCAATTTGCAGGCCACCGACAAATATCTGGGTGGTGGTGGTCGAGGTGGGGTCGAGGTCCACCATCATCGGGCCCGATACCGGCCCTTGTCCGGTCACCGGGTCCACGGAACCCAGCAGATAGACCGGCTGGCCCACCATATCCCCGGTGGTACTGATGCTGCCCGGGCTACCCTGAGAACTGATCAGCGCATTCTGCATGTCGACGACATGTTGCCCGTAATGATTCCAGCCGCCGGCGGTGTAGTAGTCGCCCGTAGGCGCATTGATCATGCTGTTCAACTGATCGTCGGTATAAGACTGGGCCCCCGATGCCAGGGTCGAAGTGGTCAGGTCAAAGATCGGCCAGTTGTCATCGCCGTCATAAGGAATGGTGGGTGAATTGTTCGGCAGGCTGACGTCCGTGCGGATGCCTCCCCAGAAATTCAGTCGCGGGCCGTTGAGGATGCTCATGATTTATTTCCCGTCCTTGATGGTTTTGCCGAGCGGCGAATTGGCGAATTTGAACAGGTAGGAGTAATCGGACTTGTACGGGCTCTTGACCGGCGTCGCCATGGAATGGCAGTTCATGCAGCTGCTGTTGGGCTGGATGTAGCTCTCCATGGTCACGTTGGCCGAGAGTGCGGGTGTCGGCTGGCCCAGCGGGTTGCCGGGGTTATCCGGCATCAGCGGGCGCTGGGTGGTGATGAGCTGGTAGTACTTCAACACGCTGTTTTGCAGCCCCGGGTCGGCCTGGTAACTGGCGTTGATCTGGTTAGTGATATCGGCGATCGGGGTGACCCGGTTCAGCGGGTTCGGGGTCTGGAACGTGGTGCCGGGTTTGGGCACGCAGACCTGATGCGGGCCCTGAGTCTGCCAGTCGCACGGCGACTGGTTGAGGGACGCGGCGGGTGCGGCGGCGTTGAAGTAGGAATAGGCCGTGCCCGCCACCGGCTGATCGACCCACTGGCCGTTCACCATCGCTTTGGGCGGAACGTTGTCGACCTGTTCGAACGTCGACCAGATCCACTGAGGATAGCCGTTGGCCTTGGTGATGATGTGCAGGCCGACCAATCCCAGAAACGCCTCGGTGACACCGTTCTTCTGGCCCTGATCATTGAAGGTTGCCACCCGGGCGAGCATGGTCAGGTAACGGCTGGCGTTGTCATGGGCGGTGAGGATCCGCCAGCTCGACTTGATCTCGATGACGCCCCACGGAAACGTGATGTTGTTGGCTTTGGAGACGACGTCGGCGTTATAGAAGTTGTTGTTGACGATGTAGTTGTATGAAGTCTCGTTGGCCGAAATGTCGTAGTAGGTCGGGTTTTTCGCCTGATCGATCAACCAGCCGCCGACCGCCTGATCGACGGCGTTCACCTGAGCGCTGTTTTTCAAAGAAGCGATGTTGATGATGTTGAAGCTTTTTGCGATCTGCGGAGAATTCCACGGCCCGGGATTGGCGGCGTTCGGCAGAAAGATTTCGCCGACGGTCTTGTAGGTCTGCCAGACGGTGTAGCCGGCGGCGCCGGGCTGTTTGGTGCAGTCGGGATTGCCGCGCTGCCCGCTCTTTGCCGGCCAGCTCAGGGCGATGAACATCTGCCAGCTGTATTGATCGAACTGATCCTGACCGGCTGTGGCGGCCGGTGCGGTACTGGGCGGCTGGCAGTTCAACTGGCTGGCCTGCATCGATGGCAGGGCCTGTTCCCTGGCCAGCGCCGACAGGCTGGCCAGACCCAGCAACATCACGGAATAACGGAGTGTGGTTTTCATGGCGATCCTTCGTCGTTGATCACGGTTTACGCTGCATGAGCTTGTTCCACTGCGCCTTGTGGCCGTTGCTCTGCGACTCTGGTGGCTCGAACAATTGGCAAGGCGGCGGATTCGACGGGCACATGGCGGCGACCTGCGCCCAGGTCTGTTTCGGGTTCGGCTTGGCGATGCGGAAATTGGTGTAGTTCTGACTGACGATCGGCGCGTTGGCGACGCTCGTATCGCCGGAAAAGAAGAACGATTGCGGCGGCCGGTAGGGCGGTTTTCCCGACATTTTTTTGTAGAAGGCATAGCCGAACAGGATCGGGCCTTGCGGCGAGTCGAGATCCAGGGCGTAGGCCTGCACGCTGCCATCGAGGTTTTTGCTGCGCTCGACGCTGTAAGGCAGGTGCTCGATGAAATCCTGCCGTGGCGGATGATTCATCGGGGAAAACATGCAGCAGGCCGGCATGTCTTTCGGGCGGTCCTGCGGGTAGGTCAGGAAGTACGCCTTGTTGCCCAGCGATACGAACGAGCAGGTGTAGTTGTTGTTCTTGATCGGGAAGATCGGCAGACAGTATTTCTCGTAGTGCTCCATCATCGCGCCGAAACCGTCGCCATCCGGCGGGATGTAGGTGGTGTCGTAGTAGCTGGTTCCGCGAGAGACGGTGTAGTCCGAAGGCTTCAGGGTAGAGGGCGGGTTGCTGTAGGGCGGCGGGTTGTTTTCGTAGTTGTGCATCACCCGGTACATGGTCCAGTTGCTGATCCAGAACGCCGGGAAGAACGGGTCGGAAGGTTCGCCCGGCAGGCGTTTGGCGATGCAGTTGCCGTTCTGTTCATTGCACCCCAGCGTGTTGTGTACGCCATTGGTGAAGTAGACGGCGCCGCTGTCGTCCTGGGCGAAAGCAGGCGGACTGAACAGCAGGATCAACAGCAACAGACGGTTCAAGAGGCTGACTTTCATGGGTCACTCCTTGGCAGGCGCACTGCGGGCGCGAACGCCCGCAATGGCTCATCTTTCCTGATTGAGCAGCGTGTGGATCAGAGGTTGTCGTAATCACTCATATTCAGTTTCATGGGCGGGAAGTTGCGCTTGACCAGTTTCTGCGCCCACAACTCCAGCACCGCGCGCCGGCTTTGCGACAGGTCGCGGGTGATGGGCATCGCGAGGGTGCTTTCTTCCTGGTACTCCTTGCTGATCAGCCGGATCAACTGGTCGACCGCGCCTTCCACTCGCGTCCGGGAATTGAGCGGCATGAACTTGTTCATGATCGGGTACAGGTAGTAGAAGGTCTTCAGGACCCTTGGGTAGATGAAGTCATCCCAGATCGCTTCGGGCGCATTCTTGTCCTTGTAGATCTCGTTCCAGTAATTGACGAAGTCCTGTTGCAGCTGCATGTCCAGAGGCAGGACGCGCAGCGGGGCGAGGAAGTCGGTCTGGGCGTCCGTGAGCGCGAAGCTGAAAGGGATGACCGGGTCGCTGGTGTCTTCCTTGACGATGAAACGCAGCGTAGGGAAACCCGGGGCCACAGCCTTGAAACTCACCTGGGCGATGCCGTTGGCGTCGGTGGTGGTGGCGACGTAGGAGTAATCCACCGTCTGATCGTTATCCAGCGTTCCGCTGACGTACACGCCGGCATCGAATTGCAGGCAAGGGGTCAGGGGGACCGTGATCGGCTTACTTGAGCCATTCATGAATGACTGATAACTGACCTCAACGCCCACCGGTTTTTCTTTGGCTTCCAGATTGACCAGTCGACGACCGCTGCCGGTGGCCAGGTAATTCGCTACCGGCGCCGTGCCCTTGAACTGTGGCAGGTTGGCGGTGTTTTTGTTGCGGTCTGCGTTGTCGTAAAACAGCGTGAAGTCGGGGTTATTCAGGAACGTCAGGTAGTAGTCGCTGGTGGTCACGTTGTAAGGGTTGCCGTATTCCACAATCCAGAGTGTGGTGTTGGCGGCCGGTTGACCATTTTTCTGCACCATGATGTTCAGCGTCTTGCGGTCGTTCACGTCGACGAAGGTGCCACTCTCTACCACCTCGGCGGTCCAGACTTGCTGGGTCGCGGCCTTCACGGGGCCAGTGGAGTTCTGTTGTTGCAACTCCAGCGGGCCGGATTGCAGGGTGGCCGTTTGCGTGGCGCTGAGCGGGATATCCAGCAGCCCCGAGCGCTTGTCGAATGCCGACTGTCGGTACTGATCGAAACCGATGTCGACCACCGGCACGAAATTCCCGTTCTGCGATACGCCCAGCTTGAAGTCGCCGGCCTGGAATTTCTCGGCAGTCAGGACGTCAGCGTTCTTGTCCAGCGGATAGAACGGAAACGTGTTGGCCAGATCCAGCGACAGCGTGTTGTTGGTGATCTGCGCCGAGGTCACACCCAGATTAGTGCTTGTCGGCTGAGACATGCCGGGGCGAGTGACCATGATCTTCTGGTCGGTGACCAGACGCGGGCCGGCGGGCGCCGTAGGGTATTCGTGGTCGAACCACAGACCCAGGGTCGCTACGGTACGGTTGTAGGCGGGGTTGAAGAAAATATCGGATACGTTGTCCAGCCCCTTCTGATACATCGCCGTCAAACGGGCCTGCGCCGATTTGTCATTGTCGCGGGTGTCGACGTACGGGAAGTCGTTGAACACACCGTTCCTGTCGTAACAGGTGAGGTACGTGGCGAACCTGAACATCAGGCCCTGAGCATTTTGAGCCTCCATCTGTTGCTGAAGATTGCTCAGCAGGACGGAATCGCCAATGACCCATTCCAGATTGTCCCGGGGAAAGCAGGTCTGCCAGGTGGTGGTGACATACGCCAGACCACCGAAGTCGCCGGCCCAATTGAACGTCAGGAAGCGGTCGAGCATCCGGTATTGACGGTTCAACGTCAGGCCACAGGTGGCATCTCCCAGCTGCAACTTGTCGAAGTACAGCGCCGTGAAGGTGTTCTGCCACGGGCTGATATCCACGAATCGAGCGGCGGTCGGGGTATTGCTGCCAAAAGGATTGCCGAGCAACTGGAAGTCCCTGCCGACCAGCGCGTCCTGAGTGACGTAGGTGTTGGCCTGCAACTCGCCGCCAATAATGGTCGAGCGTGTGCTCTGGTAGCTCACTGTCCCGCAGGCGTTGTCGCCAAACAGGTCCCATTCGGCGGGTATGAACGGGAAGGTGTTCGGGCCTCCGTTGGTCGGAACCTGCTGCACATAGGGCGGCAGATCATTCTGCTGCACGGGTGAAATGATCCAGGGCATCAGAGTGGTGGAAGCGTTCGCCTGGGTGATGTCGTAGTAGCTGGTAAACGGCCAGTTGATATCCATCTTCACCGCGTCATACAGCGGCAGCACATCGTTGTTGTTGGCCGTCGGCGGGTTCCAGAACATATGGCCGTTGAGGTAGATCCGGGGGAAGTTCAATACGCTCATGTCATGCTCCTTAGCGTTGCCACTGGGCGCGCTTCAGCGACCAGACAAAGTCCAGTTTTTTGTAGCCGTCGAAAGCGGACGGCGGCAGCGGGGTTGTCGGGTAGACGATGCCGCCATCCTTTTTGATGGCGAAGTTGAAGTAGCCCTTGTCGTTCGAGTAGGCGGCGGTGCCATGGCAGGCCAGGCAGGACGAGGTGTTCTGGAACGCTGATTCCAGCTGCGAGTTGGCCAGCACCTGAGTGATCGGCTGGTACTCGACACCGATCAACTCGTACTTCGACAGCGTCGGGTTGCCAGCCTGGAAGCTGACGTTCACCGGTTTGGCGGCCGGGGTCGGACCCGTGGTGTTGGTCATGGGCGTCGGGGTAGGTGCGTTGGTTACGGTGTACTTGCTGTTGTTGACGTTTTCGAAGGTGGTCCAGACCCAGCTGTCATCCAGTTTGTTGACCACGTGCAGCCCGCTCAATGCCGCATAACCGACCTGATAGGTGCCGTCGTCCTGTTGGTAATAGGCCTGGCCAACGTAGTAGCCGTCATTCACCAATGTTTGTCGGTAGGTGGTATCCGAGCCGATCCATAGCCACGCTGCCTTCAATTCCCACGCGGTGGCCGGAAAGTTCAGGTTATCCGGCAGCGCGGCTTGACCGTTCATGTTGTAGACCTGCCGCGCCACGATGTAGTCGAAGGTGTCTTCACCCATCAACAGTTGAAAGCGCACCGGGTTGCCTTTCTGAGAGGCAGGCACGGCACCGCCCATGTGCAGCGCCAGACCATCGACCTGTTGCGTGGCATTGATGTTGTGGAAGGTGCGGCTCAGGTCCATTCCCAGTGCTGTCGCCTGTTTTGTCACGTCGGCCGGGAGCGGGGCGGAGCTGGCATAGGCGCCGGGCGCAGCGCCATCGGGCAGGTAGACCTGGTCCGAAGGCTTCATGGTTTCCCACACCCGGTTGCTGGTCTGGGCGGTGCTGGGCTGGTTCAGACAGACGAACCAGTTCCAGGCCATGGTTTCGGGACTCTGGTTGAACGCGGCCCGGGTCTTGGTGATATCGGTCCCAAACTTCAGGAATTGGTTGCAATCGAAATTATTGGTGTCCTGTGCCTGAGCCAAACCGGCCAGCGCACTGAGAACAGTTATAGAAATGGCTCGCCGCATGGAAGCTCCTTGGCATTGGCCGAGTGGGTGTATGAGTGCCCCAGAAAATGCTCAAGGAGCAGTTGTTTCACAGCCGTTGCCGCAAGGGTTTGCGGCAACGGCAGATCGCAATTGGTGATGAGCAGCGGGCCGGTTTCCTCGCGCTCGGGCAGGCGACCGTGACTGCCACGGACCAATCCGGTGTCCAGTGGAATCAGGTCCATGTAGTAGCGAAAGCCGAGTTTCTTCTGCAGCAGCCGCCGCGCGACTCGCAGTTTCGGGAAACGAATGGCCGGGTCGATAAACAGTTCCAGCGGGTCGTAGCCCGGCTTGCGGTGGATGTCCACGGTGCGGGCAAAGTCGGGCGCCTTGTGATCGTCGAACCAGTAGTAGTAATCGAACCAGTAACCCGCTGCGGCCACGGCTACCAGCTCGCCGCTGCGCGGGTGGTCCAGCGCAAACGCGTGTTGTTCGGCCTTGTCCAGCACCTGCTCGATGCCGGGTTGGCGCTGCAACAGTGCTTTGACGCGGGGGATGTCCCGGGCCCGCTTCACGTAGACATGGGCGATCTGATGATCGGCCACGGCAAACGCTGCACTGGCGCCGGGGTCGAGCAATTCCCAGGTCAGCGATTGGCGTACTTCCAGCAAACCTTCCGAGCGAAGCAAGCGGTTGATGGACACCGATTGATTGACCGCTTCGATTCCGTATTCCGACAACAGCATCACCGCCGCGCCTTGTTCCTCGGCGAAGGCCAGCAGACGACCGACTTCTTTGTCGATGGCCCGAACCTCGTCGGCAATCGACGGATGATCGGGCCCGACACGCTGAAGGCTGTAGTCGAGGTGCGGCAGGTAGATCAGTTGCAGGTCGGGCTGATTGAGCTGAAATTCGGCAATGGCGCAATCGACGATCCAGCGGCTCGACGCAATGCCGGCAGCCGGTCCCCAAAAGCCCGGAAAGGGAAACTCGCCGATCTGCCGTTCGATGGTTTCGTGCAACGAGGCCGGTGACGAATACAAGCCGAACATCTTGCGGCCATCGGCCGGGTAGTGAGGGCGCGGGGTGATAGCGGCATCCACGTCCGCGTACATGTTGTACCACCAGAACAACTGACTGCAGCGAAACCCTGGCAGCTCGCGCTTGAGCGTCTCCCAGACCTTTTCACCCTGGATCAGCGCGTTGGGTTGCAGCCAGAAACGCACTTCGGCCTGATCGCGAAAATACCAGCCATTGCCGACGATGCCGTGCTCGGACGGCGGTCGCCCGGTGAGGATCGAAGCCTGAACCGACGACGTGACCGCTGGGAATACCGGTTGCAGGTTGGCCATTTTTGCGGTTTTCAGCAGGGCATTGATGTGCGGCGTCGCGTCCCCAAGCAACGATGGAGTCAGCCCGACGACGTTGATCAACAACAGCGGTTGACGAGTCTTTTCAGAGCGCATCGGCGTACGCCTCCTGCGCTTGTGGTTGCAGCAATCGACGCTGGCGAAGTTGATCCTCAACCCACTTCAGTTCTGCGGCGATTCCCTGAAGCTGGGCGGCTTCGGTCGTCGGCCGCAGTGGCGCGGGCAGGACGCCCCAACTGTAAGTTTCCACCTCGAGCACGGGCCTGAAATCCTCATGGCTGGCGAGAAAGTCGAAGGTCTGCGACAGGGCGACCTGGCTGCCACTCAACTCAGGCAACAACAGTTGTTCGCTGAACAACGGGATGTGGAAATGAATCCTCAGCTCCGGATAACGCTCCGGGTGCTTGGCGCATTCGACGAGCGCGGCGGGAAGATCCGCCCAGGCCACCAACAGACCCTGCTCGTCGCGCGCCTTCACTTGATGCAGGTAGGTGGTTTCGCAGAAGTCACTCAAGGTTTTGAGGACCTGCTCACGGCGCTTGTCGTCATCGCGAGGCAGGCGACAGATCAAGGCGTTGGACAGCTGAATCTTGCCGATGGGGACCCGCGCCTGACGCAGTTTTTCCAGCGACTGATAACAGTCTTCAAACATCACCGCCTGGTGGCAGACATCAAAACACAGCGCCAGATAGGCATGGTTCGGGTCAGTGATTTGCCAGCGGCGGAAGAAGGCGATCGCCTGGTCGGTGGTTTCCAGTACGCAGTCCGGTTCCATCTCCAGACAGAACACGATCTTCTTGCCGGTTTCCCGATGCAACCGCGCCAGTGAAGCCGTGAGCTCGCGCAATTGATAGTCGGCCCGTAGCTGTAACGTCGGGTTCCAGGTAGCGGCATAGCCGAGCGGCACGGTAGAGATCACGCCCTGATGACAGTCTGGCGGCAGGGCCTGCGCGAGGATGTGTGCCAGATTCAGGCTGTAATCCAGCCGTTTCGGCTCGGCCCAACTGGGCAGGTAGACCTCGGCTTTCACCGCCCGGTCATGAAATTGACCGTAGGGAAAGCCGTTCAGCGATGTCAGCCGCAGCCCGCTGCGTTGCAGCAGGCTGAAGAACTCGGAACGCGCCGCTTTCTGCTGCAGCTTGGATTCGGTTAGGGCACTGATCCACAGCCCACTGTCCTGCGCTTGCAATCCGCGCAGGGCCCGCACGCCCTGAAAGTGCTGCTCGATCGAAGACTGCAACCCGGCCAGGTCGCGGGTCGGGTGAACATTGCTGCAATAGCCGATCTGCCCGGGCGTCCAGCCCATGCCGGTATTCATTTGATCACCGGTTCCTGGCCGCGCAGGGCGGAGTTTTCCTGCCATTGCCGGCGCTGATCGATGGGCAGCGGGGTGCTGATCAGGGTTTTGTCCAGTTGACCGCTCTGGGCAAAAAAATCGACCGGGTTGTGGAACAGCACTTGTTCGACCTGAGCTTCACTGAAGCCGGCCGCCAGCATCGCCTGACCGGTTTTCGGCACCTTGAGCGGGTCGCTGATGCCCCAGTCGGCGGCGCTGTTGACCACCATCTTATCGGTGCCGTATTCCTGGAGCAGCGCGACCATGCGCTGTTCCGACATTTTGGTGTTGGGGTAGATCGAGTGACCGCGCCAGCAGTCGCTGTCCAGCACCAGCGGCAGGGTCAGTTCGTTGAGGTGGTCGATGATCACCAGGTTCTCGTTGATCCCCACCTCGCGAATCACCGCCAGGGTACGTTTGGTGCCGCCGATCTTGTCGCGGTGCGGCGTGTGCACCAGCACCGGCAGGTTGAACTGTCTGGCCAGTTCCAGTTGCGCGGCGAGAAAGCGATCTTCCTCGGGCGTGATGTCGTCGTAGCCGATTTCGCCGACCGCCACGACGCCGTCCTTGACCAGATAGCGCGGCAGAATTTCCAGCACTTCGTTGGCCACCGACAAGTCATTGGCCTCCTTGGGATTGAGGCCGATGGTGCAGAAGTGATGGATGCCGAACATGCTGGCGCGAAAGCGCTCCCAGCCCAGCAGGGTGTCGAAGTAGTCAATGAAACTGCCGACACTGGTCCGGGCCTGACCCTGCCAGAAGGCCGGCTCGATCACCCCGGTAATGCCGGCGGCGGCCATGTTCTGGTAGTCGTCGGTGGTGCGGCTGACCATATGAATGTGCGGATCGAAGTATTTGGACATGGTGAATCCTCGTCAGGGGAAAAAGGAATCGTTGGGCATCAGTTCAGGTGGCCGCGCCATTCCGGCGGCAAGCGTTGTTGTCGGTCCAGGTTGACCAGTCGCTGGCGTTGCGCAGGGCCGAGCTGGTCGAAGGCAATCGCCAGGGGCAATCCGGCGGACACCGTTCGGTCAGCGGCGAGCTGTTCTTCCAGCAGGTCGAGGGCCAATTGGTTGAGCGTGGCGCTGTGTCGCTGCGCCAGCCCGATCAGGCGACGCACGTCGAGCCCCATCCCCAGCGCCTTCAGCACCAGTTGGTGAAAGGCCCGTTCCGGGTAGTGACGCGATGGATAGGGCGTGTCGAGGGCGAGGGCGGCAAACACCTGGCTGTTACTGGTGCGACCGGCCTGCAATGCCAGTTCGATGCATACCCCGTGGCTGTCGAACCAGTCGAGGGCTTTGAGGGTGGCGATCTTTTCCTGATCATCACCCCACAGAAAAAGCTGGCGCAGCAGGGACAATTGTCCGTCCTCAGAGGACAGTTCAAGGACCTGCGCCAGCAACAACGCGCGAGCCAGTTGGATCAGGCTCCAGTGGCTGTCGGGCAGTGCACGGTCACGCAGATGACGCTTGCACTGGCCGCTCAAGAGCGCCGCAGTATTGGCGTCCGGCTGCCGGGCCAGTTGCGCCTGTGCCAGACGCCACCAGTACAGCTCGGTGTCATCCAGTTGTCGGGTCAAGACCTGAAGGTGTTCGGCGAGGCAATCGTGGCGCATGCCGAGGGCCGCCGTCGGCGGCGCAGTGACGTCCATGTTCATGTCGGTTTGATCCAGCGCTGAAAGTGTGGGAGCAGGAAAAACACCAGGACACACAGCAGACTGCCCAATGGCTGGTTGGCCACGGCCATCACCAACGCATCGAACAGTGGCAGCGCCGCCAGACCGGCCCCGATAAAGGCGCGGACTTTTCGATGCTGCGGGTTGGCCAGGTTTCGCCAGTAGTGCCAGCCCAGCCAGCCGAGCCAGAGCAGCAACACCGGCCAGAACCACAGGTTGTCGGAGTAGATCGCTAATGCGAGCGGGCTCAGCATCAGGAGCAACGGCAGACGGCTGAGCAACTGGTTGTTGTGCTCATTGCGGGCCAGGTAGGTCAGCCCGCTGATGTAGACCCCCAGCAACATTGCGCAGAGCCAGATCGGCTCCGGTGGCACTGCCAGACTGGCTGCCGCCGTGAGGTACAGCGCCGAGCGGCAGGCGCCCATCAACCAGACGCTGTGGGCGTATTTTTTGTGCAGCACGTTGTAGCCAATGATGCAGGCCACTAACAGGGTGACGCTGGCCAGCAGCCAATGCGGCTGATCGATCAGTTGGCTCAGGCCCAGCACCGAAGCCGCCGCCAGTGTCAGCAGCAGCACGGTGGCGAGGCGTACTTGCTGGCGGCTGACCAGCCCCAGCGTGATGGGGCGCGGATTCTGGTGTTGCTGATCCCAGTCGGCATCCAGAAGATCGTTGAGCAACATGCCGGCCAGATACAGCAACGACAGCGTGAACAGCAGCAGAATCCACACCAGTGACGAGGGCGGTGCCAGGGCTCCGGCGCTGCTGGCCAGCAGGGCGGCGGCCAGGGTGTTGGTCCACACCGTGGGCAGGTTGGAGACCCGGCCCAGGGTCATCCAGGTTTTGAGGCTTTGCGGGGTCTGGCTCATTTCGCGAAACCCTCGCTCAGGTCGAGCGCCGGAGCGTTGCGGGCGGACAGCTTCAGCAGCGCCTGTTCCATTTGCGCGTCGTCGATTTCATGCAAGTCCAGCGACTGGCCGATTCCACTGAGCATGGGAATCGAGAGTTGCCCGCCGAGGTGCTGGCGGAACTCCTCCAGCCCAAGCAACAGCGGTGAGCGACCTTGCGCATCTTTGAGGGTCAGTTCCGGCGGGCACAGGTTGAAACCGAGCCTGGTCAACAGGTTCATCACACGGTCAGTGTCAGCATCACTCAACAGGCCGAGGGCATTGGCGTAGAGCCCGTCGAGGGCCATGCCCACTGCGACGGCTTCACCATGGCGCAACCGGTGGTGGCTGAGGTTTTCCAGTTTGTGCGCGGCCCAGTGCCCGTAATCCAGTGGCCGGCCGTTACCGCGTTCGAAGGGATCGCCGGCGCCGGTGATGTGCGCCAGATGCAATTCTGCGCAGCGGCGAATCGCATAGCGGCTGGCCGGGTGATCGAAGCGAGCGAGGGCGTCGGCCTGTTGCTCCATCCATTCGAAGAACGCCTGATCCTTGATCAGCGCGACTTTCACCGCTTCGGCCAGCCCGGCGATCTGGTCGCGACGGGTAAGGCTGGTCAGCAACTGGAAGTCATTGATCACGGCCGTGGCGGGGTAGAAGGCCCCGAGCAGATTCTTCTGGCCGAAGGCATTGATGCCGTTTTTCACCCCGATGCCCGCGTCGTTCTGGGCCAGAACGGTGCTCGGCACGCGGATCAGGCGGATACCACGGTGGAAGGTGGCGCAGGCGTAGCCCACACAATCCAGCACCGCGCCACCACCCAGGGCCAGGACATAACAATGCCGGTCCAGCCCATGGTGCAGCATGTCGGCGTAGAGCTGCTGCAACACCTGCGAATGCTTGCTCAGTTCACCGGCCGGAACGGCAATCGGCGGCGCCTGCAAATGCAGGTCCGCTGCATGGGCGGCAAAGTAGTCATCGATCTGCTTCAGCAGTGGCGGGGTGCTTTTGAGCAGTTGTTCATCAGCGAACAGCATCACCGTCACTCGGCCGTTTTGCCGGGCGGTGAGTTGCTGATGCAGGCAAGGGTTGAGCGGGTCGAACAGATGATCGGTGAACACCACCGGGTAGTCGTAACTGACCTCGAAACGCCCGTGCAGCGCTTGATCGGCGCTGCGTTTGCGCAAGGCCTTGAACAGGCTGTACCCCGCGATGAACAGCCCCGGCAACACCATGCTGGCGAGAATGGTCACCAGCAGCGCGTTCTCTTCGACGAGGAATGTGCCAATGGCGCTGTAAGCCAGCGCCAGACCGGCGTTGGCCAAGGTGGTGACCAGAACGAAAGAGCGCAGCGGATAACGTTGCATGCCCGCCGCCACCACAGAGGTTTCAGCCAATACCGGCACGCCGCGCAGACAGATCAACGACAACGTGCCCAATCGATACCCGAGTTGCCCGGGCCGGCGCTGATGCAGGCCGAGGCGGCCGGAGAGCATCCGGAAATAACCGGCACCCAGCGCATAACCCAATCCGGCACCCAGGCACAGGCCAATGAAAATCACCAGATAACCGCCGACACTGCCGAGCATGGCCACGGCCAGTAGCGCGACCACGCTGGAAGGCACGGGCAGCACAACGTCCAGCGCCAACAAAGCGATCAACAAAAGCGCCAGGTTGAGCTGTTGGGTGGGGGAAGAGGGCTGGTACAGGTCGAGATGAGTGAGGAAGTCCTGGATCTGCTGTTCGAACAACAGAAAACTGGCGATCACAAGACCTGCAAAGCAAAACAGTGACAGCCAAAAATGTTCGGCTGGCGCCTTTTTCGAGAGCGCACGATACCAACGGCTGTGCTTCATCAAGCATCCCTCTTGAATTGTTATGACTGAGTTCCGTTCAGCAACAAAAAGCAGAGTCTGAATTATTTCAGGGGAATGAATACTCCCGCCTTGAAGGCTGTTTTTATTGTTCGGTTGATGGTGCCTGTGAAGATATTCATGAACCTAGACGGTTGTTGTGGTTTTGCAAGTCGATCGAGTAATGGCGTTTTTCAGGGATTGTTTAGTGGGTGTGGAAGTGTCGGACGCAGGTGTTTGAAGGCCGTAGATTTATTCAACAAATTCAACGGAATGAGTGAGTTTGTTGCAGTACCTTAAACACTGTTTGATTGGCGAAATGAGAAGGGTTTTCAACGAGATTAATTAGCAAGCTATTTAGATGGTGGCCATGTGGCATTATTTTTTGTTATTTGAGTTATTGCCGCTGGCTATAAGACGATCTGTTCCTTGAATCATTGATTGAGTGGGCCCAAGTAAAAATTTGAAGTTCTGATGCGTGATTGAGTGAAAGAGGCCTTGTGTCTACCGCCACCGCTGCTTTCGGTGGCGGAATTCTCTGATCTTCAGAACAGGTTGATCGGCACATTGGCGACGACACGGAACTCGTCGTAACTGCCGTCAATCTGCCCGCTACTCGCGAGGTGGTTGTAAACGATGGTGCGCAGCACCGAGTTTTTGAGTTTTCCGGACTGAATGGTGTATGCCAGCATCAGGCCGTTTTCGTTGTGTTTCGCGTTGTCCAGACTGCGCACGTTGTAGCCGGTATGGTGGCCGTTGCGGTCGCCGTCGTAGTGAGTGCCGTCGATGCCCCAACCTTTGGCGTGCCACAGGCTGGCGGTAAGGCCTGGGACGCCGTAGGCCGCGAAATCCAGGTCGTAGCGCAACTGCCAGGATTTTTCGTTGGGGCCGTTGTAGTCCGCGTACAACGAGTTGGCCATGTAGTTGCCCGTAGACTCCCACACATAGTCAAAGTACTCGTTGCCGAATATTTGCTGCCAGGCAAGCGTCAGGCTGTGGGCCAGGTGAGTGCCGGTGAAGGCCAGGCTGGCGGCGTTGTTGTCGATGTAGCCAAGGTTTTTCTCGCCCGAATCGCTTGTGTGGTAGTAGTTGAAAGCGGTCTTTAGAGCCAGATTGCCTGAGTCGCCCATGCGATGCGTCACGCCGACGTAAGTCTGGTCCCACATGTCTTCGAAACGCGAGGCGTAGACACTGGCTTCCAGCCCGAAACCTGGTTTGACCGTCGCCCCGAGGTAGCTGATGCGTGCGCCACTGTAGGCGCGGTTGCCGAAGGTGGTGGTCAGTTTTTCGGCGCCGGTGCCGGTGCGCGGAATCGCCCGTTCGAAGCTGCCGCCCTGCACCGACAGCCAGTCAAGTTCGTTGCTGAACAGGCCCACGCCCTGGAAACTGGAGGGCAGGGCGCGGTTGTCCTTGTAGCGCAGGATCGGATTCTCGGTCATCAGCCGGCCGGCCTTGAGCTCGGTGTTGGACAGGCGTAAACGCACATCACCGACACCCAGGCGACTCCAGGTGGGAATCGCATCGCCGTCGCCGTCTACCAATACCCGGTCGCCGCCGTTGGCCACTTTCCCATGGCCGCGCTCCAGGTTTACGGCACTGAAGATTCCTGCATCCATGCCGACACCGATCAAACCCTGGGTATAGCCGGAGCTGTACTTGAGCATGCTCGCCTGTACCCACGTCTCGCGAATGCGGGTGGGTTCGATACCGCCGGGTTTCTTGATGATCAGGTGCGTGGTGCGCTTGGTGTGCTGGTTGGAATAGTAATGACGCAGGTTCAGGTCCAGGGTGCTGCCTTCCAGAAAGCCCGGCGCGTTGGCCTGTGTCTGTTCTGGAGCGAATGGCTGAGCGAAAGCCTGGGTGCCGGATGCCAGAGTGACGGCCAGCAAAATACGTGGGTACATGGTAAATCCCATATAGATCGGATGTAAGGCAAGCGTCCCGGGATGATCCAGGGACGTATTTGTCAGTTGGCCGGGGCTTCTGCAAACCGTGGTGCGTGGGCGGGCAGCGACGGACGTGTCTCTTTGGCGAGCCCGGCGGCGGTCAGGCACACCAGGTTAGCGATCAGCAGGTACCAGACCGGTGACATCGGGTCACCGGTTATGCCGATCAGCCAGGTAATGATGATCTGCGCGGTACCGCCAAACGCGGCGACACCAAAGGCGTAGACGATGGAGAAACCGGTGGAACGCACCGATTTCGGGAAACTCTCCACCAGCAACACGATCAACGCTGCGCCGCTCATGCCATGCAGGCCCGAGAGGACCGCGAGGGTCAGCAGGAAGGTTGCGGGGCTGGGGTGTTCGGTCATCAGTTGCAGGGCCGGAAACAGGATCAACAGCAGCACCACTCGGGGCGTCATCAGTATTACCCGACGCCCGAAGCGGTCGCTGAGCATGCCGCCGGCTACCGCACACACCGCCATGGCAGCGCCGGCCACCAGGGTCGAGAGCATGGAGATGCTGGTGGGCAGCTTCAGTTCGGTGAGGGCGAAGGTGGTCATGTAGTTCAGGAAGTACTGGGTGATGGTGCTGCCGGAAAGAATCAGCAGCCCCAACACCAGCGCGCGCCGGTGTTTGCCGAGTACTTCACGTATCAGTTCGCCCGTGCCGGTTGGCTCGCTATGGCCGTGGAAGGTCTCGGCGAGATTGCGGCGGATGTAGATACCGATCGGCAACACCAACAGACCGAACACGAACGGCACACGCCACCCCCAACTGTTGAGGTCTTCCGGGGACAGGACTTTGGTCAGGATGAAACCCACCAGCCCGGCGACCATGGCCGCGACACCCTGGGCAACCACTTGCCAGCAGGCATAGGTTGCGCGTTTGTGAGGAGGCGCCGCTTCAAGAATGTAGGTGGTGGCGGGGCCGGCTTCACCGCCCCAGGCCAGGCCCTGGATCATGCGGGTGACCACCAGCAGGATCGGCGCGGCGATGCCGATGGTCTCGTAGCCGGGCAATATGGCGATACTGCCGGTACCCACTGCCATCATCACCAGACTCATCAGCATCGCCGGTTTGCGCCCGATGCGGTCGGCGTAGGCGCCGATCAGTACCGCGCCAAGCGGCCGGACGATAAAACCCGTGCCGAACGCGATGACCGATAGCATCAGGCTGACGAAGGCACTGTCGGACGGGAAAAACGTGTGGCCGATCATCACTGCAAACGTTGCGTATACACCGAAGTCGAAAAACTCCACGGCGTTACCCAGGATGACAGCGAAGATGCTTTTCTTGCCGACACCGGGCGTGGGTGTTCCGCGCGCAGGATCGGGTTGTGTCAATGGTTGTACGGGCATTCCGTTGCCTTTCAGGTCGATAGCGCTCCGGCCGGGAAGGTCCGGAGCGACAAGGTGGGAAGGAGAATCCTGAAGGAGCGGATTCAGGCAGGATTCGGCCAGCAATGGATTGCGCCACGCCAGTTTTCGTAGGTTTTGGCGATTTGCAGCAGCCACTGATCAGCGAAGCGCGGGGCGATCATCTGCAGTCCGATGGGCATGCCGTCGGCGGCGAAACCGCAATTGATCGACAGTGCCGGTTGTTCACCCATGTTCCACGGCACCGTGAACACGATGTGTTCGAACGGTTGCTGCGGGTCATTGCTCGGTGACGGCCAGTCGGCTGCAAAGGCGTTGACCTGGTTGGTGGGGGAGAGCACCAGGTCGACTGTGTCGAACAATTGAGCGGCGCGGCGGCGCATCTCGAAGGTCTGATTGAAGCCCCTTACGGCTTCCACGCCGGAGATATCGGCGCCCGGGGCGGCCCAGTCGCGAATGTACGGCAAGACTTTGTCGAATTGCTCGCTGCTCAAGGTCGACAGTTCAGCCCATTGGCGAGCGCGCCAGAACTGGTCGAGGCCGTCGAGCTGGGCGCGGTCCATGATCGGCGCCACCACTGTGACCCTGGCGCCGTGGGCTTCGAACAACCGAGCGGCTTGCTCCACGGCTTGACAGACGAACGCCTCAGGGGCGAGGCCTGCACCGGGCTCGAGCATCAGGCCGATACGCAGTCCCTTCACCGACAGCGGCTGATTACTCCATGGTGTGGTGAGCGGTGGCAGGCTGGTCGCGTCGCGCGAATCGGGGCGGGCCAGGTGTTGCATCAACAACACGCAATCGTCGACCGTACGGGTCATCGGGCCGGCAGTGCGGCCGGTGTAATAAGGATCGATGGGAATGCGCCCCAGCGTCGGCTTGAAACCGACCAGCCCGCACCAGCCTGCGGGCAGTCGCACCGAACCACCGATATCGGTACCGACGTGCAGAGGCCCGTAACCGGCGGCGGCTGCGGCGGCAGCCCCGGCACTCGATCCGCCCGGGTTGTTGGCTGGGTTCCAGGGGTTGCGGGTGATGCCATGAAAACTGGAAAGGCCCGAAGAGAGCATGCCGAAATCCGGGACGGTGGTCTTGGCCAGGATGATTGCCCCGGCTTCACGCAAGCGCGCGGCGGGCGGTGCATCCTGGCGCGCCGGGGTCAGTCGGGTGGCGGCACTACCCAGCGGGATGGGCTGCCCCTCGGTGGCGATCAGCTCCTTAAGGGTCACCGGCACACCGTCGAGGGCGCCGTTGGGTTGGCCTTTGTTCCAGCGCTCGGTGGAGGCTTGGGCCTGCTGACGCACGTGTTGCGGGTCGAAGGCGTAGAGCGCGTTGATCTGTGGCTCCCAGCGGTCGATGTGGTTCAGTAGCTGGTCGTAATAGTCGATTGGAGTGAGTTGCCGACTGGCGAATCGGGCCAGCAATTCGGCGGCCGTAAGGGTGTGCAGGTCACTCATCATTCTCTTCCTTGGAATGGGCCGGTGGGTTGCAATGGGGGGCGACTATATACACCCCGCCGCGTATCGGCCAACACCTGTTCAGCAAAAGCGCAGGGGCATTTCTGTTCAGACCTTTGTTTATTGGCGCAGGGAACGGCGGCGAAGAAATGCCGGATTATTGGCCAGCGTCGGTTGCCAGGAGTTCGAGCCATTGCTGTGCCGCGACCGACAGTTGCGCGGTCTTGCGCCAGATGACGACGAGTTGCCATTGCAGTTCGGCGCATTCGAGCGGGACGATTTCCACACCGGGCGGAATATGGTGTTGGGCCAATAGTCGGGGCAATACCAACAGGCCTGCGTTCGCGGCCACCAATGACAGGCAGAAGGCCAGATTGTCGCTCCTGGCAGCCTGCAGGCGACTGACATCCACGGCTGGGCAGCAGAGTTTGATGCGGTGATTGAGGATCGAGGCGCCCTGCAGTTGCACCCATGGGTGATGCGCCAGATCCGGCAACGTCAGTCGATGGCGGTTGGCGAGCGGGTGGCGAGGCGGCAGGACGACAACCAGTGGTTCCTCACAAATCGGCAACCAGGCCAGGTCATCTCCGTCGGGTCGCAGACTGATAGCCAGTTCTATCTCGCCCTTGCGAACGGCCTCTTCCAGGGCCAGGCCTCCTTGCTCACGCAATTGAAGCTCCACTTGGGGAAAGCGTCGCCGAAACTCGGTCAACACGACCGCTATATGATCGGTACTGCCTAACGGCGGCAATCCCAACTGAAGGACACCGGAAACGAGGCTATTGAGCAGGTTTACGTCAGTCAGCATTTGCTTGCTGCGGCTCAGCAATCCCTTGGCGTGACGGAAGACCACTTCACCCGACGGGGTCAGGCGTGACGGTACGCCTGGACGGCTGCGAACCAATAGCGTTGTACCCAGTTCTTCTTCGAGTAATTGAACGGCTTTGCTAAGTGCCGACTGGGTGACGTGAATAGTGTGGGATGCCTTCGAAAAGCTTCCATGCTCGGTCACTTCCACGAAGTAGCGCAAGTTCTTCAGGTCCATCTTGTATTCCATTTCCGCATAGAGTTTATAAAAATTGTTCACTCACTCCGGTTGGAGAAATGCTTCTACTATCGCCCCCCGAAAAAACGTCCGGATACAAAGACGGGGAACATTAAACCAGAAGTAGAGGCCAACCTTGTTCAGTGATTGTATTCGGCTTGATCAGGCGCTGGTTGAAGCTGCACAGCGCTATCCACAGCGGCCCGCGTTACAAGCGGAAGATGCATCATTCAGCTATCAACAATTGAACGAAGCGGTTAATAAGTTATGCGAGTTAATGCGCGCAGAAGGCGTGCACGCCGGTGATCGGGTAGGCATCTATATTGCGAAGAGCGCAGCCGCTGTTGTCGCCATTTATGCCGCATTGAGGTTGGGGGCATTAGTTGCTCCGATGGATGTAAAAGACCCCGCTGAACGGGGCGCACAGATGTTGGCCAACGCCGATCTCGATTTTTTATTGGCTAGTTCAGCAAGCCTGACAGCCGCAAACAGGCTGGTTTCCATTCATGGCCAGTCTGGCGACGCTCGCGCAGTAGGCGACCTTCGGCTGTTCCCCTTGCGAGGACAATCCCGTCGACATGCCGGATGCGAGGGTGGCTATGTTCTGTTTACCTCTGGCAGCACCGGCACCCCCAAAGGTGTATGCCTGTCCCACGCCAACGTCCTGCATTTTGCGGCCTGGGCGGCACGCGAAGTTGCTCTGGACTGTGAAGATCGTGTCGGATCACAAGCGGCGCTCACCTTCGATCTGACGACTTTCGATCTGTTCTCTACCGCACTGGCCGGCGCCTGCCTTTGTCTGTTGCCAGACTATCTCAAGGCCTTTCCTCGCGATGTGACGCGCTGGCTGGGCGAGCAGTGTATCTCAGTGTTCTACGCAGTACCCACCTTGTATCAGATGCTGCTTCAGCAGGGCGGGATCGAGCAAGCAAGGCCGTCTGCACTGCGCGCTGCGATGTACGCCGGCGAACCGTTCCCGCCACAACTGCTCAAGCGCTATCTGACGGCATTCCCCGATTTGCCGTTCTACAACCTGTATGGGCCAACGGAAACCAATGTGTGCACCGCGGAACAGGTGAGTCTGGCGAATATCGAGACGGCGTTGCCATCGATCGGTTGGGCGATTGACGGCGTGGAAGTCGACATCATTGGTGACGATGGATGCGCGGCGTCGGAGGGTGAAATTTTCGTCTCGGGGCCGACTGTATTTGCCGGTTATCTGGTTGATGGCATCTGTCGCGATGCCCGCCGTGCGGTGTACTTCCGCGATGGCTTGGAAAGGCTGGCCTATGGGACGGGGGATATCGGTTATCAGGCGGCGGATGGTCGCTTTCATCTGCAGGGTCGACGTGACCATCAGGTGAAACGTCGAGGCCATCGCATTGATCTGCTGGACATAGAAAGTGCGGTATTGGCATTGCCTGGTGTTGAAACCGCCGCCGTTGTCGCTCGCCATGGCACAGAGCCGGAGTGCGAGATCTGGGTATATGTGGTGAGTGCAACGACAGGTCGTGATGAGATTGTTCGCGGCTTGAGCGCAGCATTGCCAAAGAGGATGCAACCGGATGGTGTTTCTATGGCGCGAAAGTTGCCGACGACTGCCAACGGCAAAATAGATCGACGTGCCTTGAGCATGTTGAGTGTAAACATGGAAGAGACAAGTAATGAAGAACATTGAAACGCTGTGCACACTGATTCATTCGAATCTGCTGACTCAATATCAAGGTGCTGACCTTGTTGTTGTACCGGATACGGCGCTATTGGAAGAAGGCTGGCTGGACTCTCTGACGATCATATCCATCGTTGCCGACGTTGAGAAAAAGTTCGGGATAGCGTTCCCCGAAGACAAAGTTATTGCGGCTTCATTTCGCACGCCGGCCGCACTATGGGCGGTCATTGAGGCCAACCTGGTCGAACTCGCTTGAACCTGTACCGATAACAGAGAGGGCGAGTGATGTTGTTCGCAGACGAAGACAAGTTAGTTGAACAGACGGTGCAGGAAAGTTGCCTTCAGGGGCAGGCTTTGCTGCCCGAACTGGAGGGAAAGACCTTCCGCGAGCAATGGCAGCTGGCTGCGGCGACAGGGCTGCTGCACACCTCCAATGGCACCGTGACAAACAAACTGGCGATGGTGGAAGGACTGGGCATGAGTGGTCTGAGTCCTGCCCTTTGCTATGCGCTGGCTTCACAACTGTTCGGTATGCAATTGCCCATGCAGCCCTGGTTGAATGCCGAGCAGCGCAGACAACTGGCAGGCCTGGAAACCGGAGAGACGCTGTTGTGTCATGCACTGACTGAAGTGCAGGGCGGCAGTGATCCGAAGTCGATGGAAACCGTGGCTGAACGTCAGGCGGACGGAAGTTTCCGTTTGACGGGCGAGAAGCGCTTCATTACTGCCGCCCCGGTAGCCGATCACGCGTTGGTGTTCGTGCGCACCGGCAAGGGCCGATCACCTTTCGACTTGTCTGTTGCGCTGGTTGATCTGTCGGATGCGGGCGTCGTGCGCAGCGAACCGCTGGACAAGACCGCGTTGCCCGGCGTTCCGATGGGGGTGTTGAGCTTTGACGGGGTGCGGCTGCAAGAGCACAGCCTGTTGGGCGGCGAGGGCGCGGGTTTCTCTGTCATGACCGCGACCACGACCTGGGAGCGGGCGCTGCTGATGGGGTATGCGCTGGGCCCCATGCGCAGGATGCTGGATCAGACGGTGGAATGGAGCCGGGAGCGAACTCACTTCGGCAGATCCATGAGTTCCAGTCACCTGGTGGCGGGGCATGTGGCTGACATGAGTCTGTACCTGTACCGATCGCGCAAACTGCTCTACGGCATCGCACGGCGAATCGATGCCGGGGTGACGATCCGTCAATTGAGTGGTGAGGCCGCGATGGTAAAGATTTCGGTTTCCGAAGACTTTACGCGGCTGTCGCAGGTGGCCGCCCAGTTGGGTGGTGTGCGTTCTTACATCGCCGATTCCGGTCGGGCGATAGATCTCATCAGCCCCTTGGCGTCAATGACCTATGCCGGCGTGAACGACCTGCTGCGTATCAGCGTGGCACGTCAGGCAGGGTTGCCCGTCGAGAACTGAGCGTCAGCGTTTTTTGAATAATTTATAAGGTCAACGCACATGGCTTTGCCACATCAAATCGATGAAATTCTCTCGTTGGTGGACCGCATCGGTACACAGCTGGTCGACTTGGCCCCGTTGGTGGATAACCAACAATCGGATAGTCGCGAGAGCTATCGACTGATCAAGGAATCGGGTCTGTTGGGCTTGTTGATCCCTCGCGAGGCGGGAGGCGCAGGTCTGAGTTATCTGCAATACAGCCAGGTTCTGGCACGACTGGCCCAGTATGACGCGGCCACTGCACTGGGATTCAACATGCACAACGTGGCGCTTGGCTCGTTGTGTGAGTCGGCGGGGAAGTCGTTGTCAGCGGCGGCGGATGCCTTTCGTGCCTGGGTATTTGATGAGGTGATCGCGCACAACAAGATGTTCGCATCGGCGACGTCGGAGCAGGGCAGTGGTGCGCGGTTGCGCGGCATCCAGACACATTACCGACCGCATGAGGGTGGCTTCCTGCTCAATGGCAGCAAGTCTTTCGTGTCGTTGGCCGGCGCTGCCGATTACATCGTCGTCACGGCAAGGCCCGAAGGTAATGACAGTGACAGTGAGATCAGCCACTTCGTGGTCGGTCGCAATGACGAAGGCGTGCAATGCGGGCAGATCTGGGACGGGTTTGCAATGAACGGCACCCAGACCGCCAGCATGACGTTCGAAAATGTGCTTTTGACTCGCCAGCGTTTGTTTCTGGCAGTTGAAGGGATGTCGTTATTCAAGCTGGTTCGTGAGCCGCACTGGATGATTTCCGGCTACACCGGTGTATATCTCGGGATTGCGACGGCGCTGCTGCAACACATCACCGAAGCCGTGCGCGCCACGCCTTCTCAAAAGGAATCCAGCGCAGTCCAACAGGAAATAGGCAGGCTCTCGGCTGAGTTACAAGCGGGACGAGCGCTGCTCAATCACGCCGGCACACTTATCGAGCAACGGCGCGGAACGATAGAGGCCAATGCCGCTGTGCATGCCGCCAAGTACTTCATCGGTGAGCTTGCGCCGAAGATGGCCATGGCGGCGGTGAAGATTTGTGGTGCAAGCACGTTGAACCGCAGCCGACCACTGGAGCGACTGCTGCGTGAATCGTTCTTTTGCAGTGTGATGCCAGCCAAACCGATGGACTGTCTGGAATATCTGGGCAAAGCGCAACTGGGGGTCAATCTGTTCGATACGCGACAGATTGACTGGTAGCGGCCCATGCGAATTTCGGCCCGATACACACGCGCCGCCTGGCTCAGCACTTATCTGTTGCTGGTGGTGATGATGGTGGGCACGTTGCCGACGCCGTTGTATCCGCTCTATGCCGCGCAATTGGACTTGTCGCCGTTTATGGTGACGTTGGTATTCGCGTCCTACGCACTGGCGATCCTGTTCAAACTGATGGTGTTTGGTCGATTGTCTGATTTGCTGGGCCGACGGGCCGTGCTCGGACTCGGGATCGGGCTGACTTTCGCCAGTCTGTTGAGTTTCCTGCTCTGGCCCACGTTGGCCGGCCTGTTCGTCGGGCGAATACTGTCCGGGATGGCAGTCGGGTTGATGGTGGGTGCCACGACGGCCTATCTGGCCGAGTTGCTGAGCAATCGGTCATTCGCGGCGCTGATCTCCAGCTTGAGCAACATGAGTGGCCTGGGGCTCGGGGCGTTACTGTCTGGCTGGGTGGCAGAGGGTGCCGCGCAGCCACTTCACGCCAGTTATATCGTGCTGCTGTTCATGCTGTTGCCAGGTTTGCTGTTGCCATGGCTACCCGAAACCGTAATCCACGGAGGTCCTCGCCCGGCGCTGCGTTTGCAGCGTTTGAGGATACCGAGCGAGATGCGGCAGGCCTTTATGGCCGTAGCGTTGTCGGTGCTGTGTGGCTTCAGTTTCCTTGGCCTGTTCGCCGCACTGGCAGGTCGTTTCCTCGCTGTAGGGCTGCACCACACTGGCCTGTTGTTGAGCGGAGGTATTGTCTTTCTGACGTTTGGCAGCGCTGCCGTCGGCCAGTTGCTGGTGCTGCGATTGGCGCCCCGTCGAGTGGTTCCCGCAGGTGTCTGGCTACTGCCCGTGGCATTGGCCTGTGTCTGGCTGGCCTTTCATTTTGCATCCTTGTCCCTGTTTCTGGGGGGCGCGGTGCTGGGGGGGATGGGGGCGGGCATGGTGCTGCGCGGAGGACTGGGACTGGTGACGATGCTGTCGCCTGCCGATCGTATCGCGGAAGTCAGTTCGGGCTTTTTCGTCGCGGCTTACCTTGGATTGATTGTGCCCGTGGTCGGTGTGGGGCTGCTTTTGTCCGTCTGGGACATGTCTTCAACCATTGGCCTGTTCGGCGGGCTGGTGACGATATTGGTGATTTTCAGCAGCCGCGCGGTCTTGGGGCTTGGCCCGGAACCCGGTCTGTCGATTGCGGTAAGGGGTGAATGATGGCGACGATTTCGCTGAAGGGCGGAGACATTGATTACTTGCTGATCGACGGCGAGTCAGATCTTCCACCGCTGGTGCTGCTGCATGAGGGGCTCGGTTGCGTTGCGATGTGGCGGCGTTTCCCGTATCGACTGGCAGCCATGACCGGACGCCGGGTGCTCGCTTATAGCCGCTATGGTTACGGTCACTCGTCCCGGGCGCAGCTGCCACGTCGTTCTGACTATATGCACGTGGAGGGGCGGCAGGTATTGCCTGAGCTGCTGGAAAAACTGCAGCTTCGAAATCCAGTGCTGGTAGGGCACAGCGACGGCGCGTCCATCGCGCTGCTCCACGCGAGCCAATTCCCCGTGGCCGGGCTGGTGCTGTTTGCGCCACATGTTTTCGTCGAGGACATCACCTTGAGCGGTATCGACGCCGCGCGGAATTCGTTCCTGGCCGGAACGCTGGAACGCCAACTCGCGCTGTTTCACCCCGACCCCAAAGCCGTCTTCGAGGGGTGGAGCAGTGTCTGGCGGTCCGATGATTTTCTTGACTGGAATATTGAGCAGTGCCTGGCCGATATCCGCAGCCCTGCCTTGGTGTTGCAGGGCGATCGGGACGAGTACGGAACGCTGGCGCAGTTGAGCGCGATTCAACGCCAGATTCCAGCCGTAGTCACCCAGTACTGCCTGATCGATTGCGGACACTCGCCGCATCTTGATCAGACAGGTCACACACTTGATCTGATAGTCGAATTCCTTGACCAGATGACGGGCATATCGCCCAAAGCCGAATTGGCGTTTGCGTCGATTTAAGAGGTCCTTCCTTCAACGCTATTTTTGCGAGGAGCTAACTTCATGAGTACCGCAGTCAGTGAAACCCGCCGTCTAACCGTACCGGATATCAGGGCCTGCAAGGGCAAACGCAGGATCGTATCGTTGACCGCACACAATCGATCGCTCGCCGAGATCGTTGACGAGTTTGTCGACGTCATCCTGATGGGGGATTCGACTGCGATGGTTGCCTACGGGCAGCCCAACACGCTGGATTTCACACTGGACCAGACGATTCAGCACAGTCGTGCGGTGGTGCGTGCCACTCAGCGAGCGTGTGTGGTGGCTGATCTGCCCTTTGCCTCCTACCAGGAGTCGCCGGCTCAGGCTTTTCGCAGTGCCGCGCGGCTGATGCAAGAGGCGAATGTCGCAGCGGTAAAGGTGGAAGGCAGTGCGGTCATGGCGCCCACCGTGCAGTTTCTGGTGGAGCGGGGCATTCCAGTGATGGCGCATATCGGGTTGATGCCCCAGTTCGTCAATACCATGGGTGGTTTCAAGGCCCAGGGCATGGACGAACAATCGGCGGACGCTATCCGCGAGGCCGCCCTGGCGATGGAAGCAGCCGGTGCTTTTTGCATCGTGCTGGAAGGGGTGGCAGAGCCGCTGGCCCGCCAGTTGACCGAGGTCCTGCGCGTGCCCACCATCGGAATCGGCGCCTCGCCTGCGTGCGATGGCCAGGTGCTGGTGATCGAAGACATTCTCGGGCTGGGTGGTGAGTTCGTACCGCGCTTCGCGAAACGTTATGCCGATGTGCATGCGGTGATCCGCGATGCCGTGGGGCAGTACGCATCGGATGTTCGTGAGGGCAGTTTCCCTGAGCTTTCGCATTGTTTTGGTGTGAAGCGCTGATTGAGACTGCGCAATGTCTTATTCCACTCGCCTGCTGCGTTGGCAGGCGAGTGGGTTCTGACTGAAGCGTTTTCAAGGGGTGTTACTCGGCTACCGTTCTGCACCTTTTCCGGTCTCGCAATGGGCCATTAGGTAGCAGATCCCGATCTTCGTGCGGGCAAACCTGATGGCTGCGCACGGCGCATTTTCTCCTTAATTCACTCAAATCAAACGCTTGGCGCATTGCTGCGGGTTTTGGCATGCATTCTGCTTTTATGTATCCGTGAATAATTGGATACAAAAAGACAAAAGGTGCCGCCATGCAATTCGCTCCCGCTTACGACCAGCGCCAACCGATGACTGCCGAGGAGGAGGCCTACAACTTTCTTCTGGAAGGCATCTGCGGCGGTCGTTATCGCAAAGGTGACCGGCTGATCGCCGAGGACATTGCCAGTGAAATCGGCATGAGCCGGATGCCCGTGCGCGAAGCCTTTCGCCGTCTCGATGCTCAGGGCCTTGTGACGCTCAGGCCCAATCGCGGTGCGATTGTCAGCGGTCTGGATATCGAGGAAATGCACGAAGTCTTCGAGATGCGCAGCGCCCTGGAGGGGCTGGCGATTCGAGTCGCCGTGCCGAAGATCGATGAGCGTCAGTTGCTGGCGCTGGAACGCCTGCTCGATGAAATGGATGACTACCGCGACGAGAGTGCGGCCTGGGTCAGTCGTCACCGCAAGTTCCATGAATACCTGTGCAGCCTCAGCGGACGACCTCGTCTGGTGAAACAGATCAGCGCGCTTTACTCGCTGATCGAAGCCCCCATGCGTCTTTGGCTACAACACGGAGAGAAGCCGCTGAGTGCACGCGAGGAACACGTGGTGATCCTCGACGCGATTCGCGCCGGTGATGCCGCGAAGGCAGAAGCGGTGGTGCGCGAGCACATCGAAGGTACGGTCCCCGAGCTGATCAAGTTTCTGCAATCGGAAAGATAACCACAGAGCGGGCACCGAACCCGCCGATGTTTTGACTTTGAGTACTGCCCCGTTACTAACCGAACTGGAGTGTCTGGTCATGCATACGTCTCGCCTGTTGTTGGCTGCAATATCCCTGGGGCTCTGTACGCAGTGTGCGGTCGCCGCACCTGCTGTGCCGGAGCGCTTGCTCAAGGTCGACAAACTCACCTATTGCTCGGGCATGGATTCGCCGCCCCTTGTTTCCTTCGATGAAGCGCAAAAGCCCAAAGGCCTGACCGTCGACCTGGGGCTGGAAGTTGCCAAGCGTCTGGGGGACAAAAAGGTCGAGTGGCGGGTGATCCCGTTTTCCGGACTGCTGCCGGCGTTGCTGGCCAAACAGTGCGACATGATCGTCGACCAGTTGTTCGACAAGCCCGAGCGCCGCGAGGTGATCGACATCGTCAACTACATGTATTCCAGCCAGGCGGTGGTGGTGCCCAAGGGCAACCCGAAAGGGCTCAAGACCCTGGCTGATCTGAGCGGACACAAGATTGCGGTGCTCAACGGCTCGACCATCAAGACCTTGCTCGATACCGAGAATGAAAACCTGGCCAAGGCCGGCAAGCCGCCGATGAAACTGGTGGTCTACAACACCGACACCGATGCATTCCAGGCCCTGCGTATCAGTCAGGTCGACGCTTACGGCACCACGGTGGAAACCGCCGGGTATTACGCCGCCATGGCTCCGGACCTGTTCGAGGAAGGCGTTCCAGCCTTCAGCCGGATCCTCACCGGTCTGGGCATTCGCAAGGACGATCCGCAACTGAGTGCCGCCGTGCAGCAGGTGATCACCGACATGCGCAGCGATGGCAGCTACAGCCAGCTCCTGAGTAAATGGCACGTCTCCAGCGACACGCTCGATTGAGGTAACCGTTGATGAATTTCAATTGGGATGTGTTCTGGCAGTACCTGTTGCAGCCCAGCGGGGTCTACCTCACCGGGCTCTGGTTGACTTGCCTGATCAGTGTGCTGGCCATGTTGCTGGGTTGTGTTTTGGGATTGGCGGCGGCGCTGCTGCGGTTATCGAAGAACCCATTGCTGCATCTGCCGGTGCGTTTTTATGTGTGGCTGATGCGTGGGACGCCATTGCTGGTGCAGATCGTCTTCCTCTACACGGCGTTGGCGGCGGGCGGGATTTTCCGCTTCGAAGACATTGAACTGTTCGGCCTGGTGATCCCCGGCAACATCCAGGCCGCGATCATCGCCCTGGGCCTTAATGAAGGCGCATACATGGCCGAGATTATTCGCGCCGGTATCGGCGCCGTGGACAAAGGTCAGTACGAGGCCGGGCGCTCCCTGGGCATGACCTTCGCCAAACTGATGCGCCGCATCGTTCTGCCGCAGGCGTTTCGGGTCATCGTTCCGCCGCTGGGCAACGAGTTCAACGTGATGCTTAAAAACACCACGCTGGTCAGTGTGATCGGTGTGCAAGAGCTGCTGCTCAGCACGCAGATGGTGACTTCGGCGACCTTTCGGGTGTTCGAGTTGTATCTCGTGGTGGCGATCTATTTCCTGTTGCTCACGACGCTGTGGGGGTTCTTCCAGCGCTGGCTGGAGACACGTTTCGGTCAGTCGGATCGACCGTCGTCGCCGCCGCCGGCTTCCAGTCGGATGTTCGGTCGCAGCACGCTGAAACTGCTGAGGGGACGTTAATCATGGCGCACCAAAGTGACGAGCTGATCATCGAAGCGCTGAACATTCACAAGTCGTTCGGCAACCTCGAAATTCTCAAAGGGATTTCCCTGCAAGTCCGGCGCGGTGAAGTGGTGGTGCTGATTGGCGCCTCGGGGTCTGGCAAAACCACGTTTATCCGCTGCATCAATTTGCTGGAAGACATTCAATCCGGGCAGATCCGGGTCAATGGCCAGTCCATGGGCTATCGCACGAAGGCCGATGGCAGCCTGGTGCGGGATTCGGAACGCAACATCGCCCGTCAGCGGCGGGACATCGGCATGGTGTTCCAGCGTTTCAATCTGTTCCCGCACATGACCGCGCTGGAAAACATCATCGAAGCACCGATTCAGGTGTTGGGTGTGCCGCGCAAGGCTGCGGAGGAACAAGCGCGGGCACTGCTCAAACGTGTCGGGCTGGCGGAGAAGGCCAGTCATTACCCCTCGATGCTTTCCGGTGGTCAACAACAGAGGGTAGCGATTGCCCGGGCCCTGGCCATGAAGCCTCAGGCGATGCTGTTCGACGAGCCCACCAGCGCCCTTGATCCGGAAACCGTCGGTGAGGTTCTGCAGGTGATGAAGGAGCTGGCGGAGGAGGGGATGACGATGGTGGTGGTCACCCATGAAATGGGGTTTGCCCGTGAGGTAGCGGACCGCGTAGTGGTGCTCGATCAGGGTGAACTGATCGAGCAGGGACCGCCCGAACAGATTTTCAGTCACCCCACTCATCCGCGTACCCAAGCCTTTCTCAGCCGTGTGCTTTGAGACCTGCGTGGAACCGGATCAAGTCCGGTCAATGAATTCCTGTTTTGAAGAGCCTTTGCCATGCTGAAATTTTCTGCTCATGAGTATCCCTATCCGTCGCAGCGTCAAAGTGTTTTTGCCCGTCGCGGCATGGTGGCGGCGTCCCAGCCTCTGGCCGCTCAGGCCGGTATCGAGATGATGCAAAAGGGTGGCAATGCGATCGACGCCGCCATCGCCACGGCGGCTGCGTTGACCGTTGTCGAGCCTACCGGTTGTGGTCTTGGCGGCGATGCTTTTGCCCTGGTCTGGTTCAAGGACAAGTTGCATGGCCTCAATGCCAACGGTCATGCGCCTGCTGACTTGAGCATCGAAGCAGTCAAGGCGTCCGGCCACGAACAAATGCCGCTGTATGGCTGGACGCCGGTGACGGTGCCCGGCTGCCCATCGGCCTGGGCCGAGCTTTCTCAACGTTTTGGAGTACTGCCGTTCGCTGATTTGCTGCAACCGGCCATCAGCCTTGCGCGGGATGGTTTTGCGCTGTCGCCAGTGGTTGCCCATCAATGGCAGGTTGCTCTGGGCGAGTTCAGTCCTCATCGCAACGAGGTGCTGGACGCCTGGTTCGACACTTTCCTGATTGACGGCCGCGCACCGAGGGCAGGGGAGATCTTTCGTAATCCAGCTCAAGCTCGGACGCTCGAAGAGCTGGCTGAAAGCCGCTGCGAGAGTTTGTATCGCGGCGCTTTGGCTCAGCGCCTGGATGCGCATTCGCGGGCTACGGGCGGGTATCTGCGCGCTACGGATCTGGCGCATTACCGTGCGCAGTGGGTGGAACCGATCCATGTCAATTATCGCGGTGTGGATGTCTGGGAAATTCCGCCGAGTGGACAGGGTCTGGTCGCGTTGATGGCGCTGAAAATTCTCGAGGGTTTTGACTTTGATCATCGTGACAGCCAGCAGACTTGGCATCGTCAATTGGAGGCCATGAAGCTGGCCTACAGTGATGGCTTGCACTACATCACCGATCCACTGCACATGCGTGTGGCGGTGGCCGATCTGTTGAGTGATGACTACAGCGCTCGGCGCCGTGGGCAAATCGGTGAGCACGCTCAGCCACCCAAGCCTGGTGATCCTCACGCCAGCGGTACCGTGTATCTGGCGACGGCCGATGGGCAAGGCAATATGGTTTCGTTCATCCAGAGCAATTACCACGGCTTTGGTTCGGGCGTGGTGCTGCCTGACAGCGGCATCGCGTTGCAGAACAGGGGGCAGGAATTCAGTCTTGATCCGGAACACGCCAACTGCCTGGCTCCGGGCAAGAAGACGTTCCATACGATTATTCCCGGTTTCCTGACCAGGGATGGCCAGGCGCTTGGGCCGTTCGGTGTGATGGGGGGCTATATGCAGCCTCAGGGACATGTGCAGATGGTCATGAACCTGGTGGACTTCGGTCTCAACCCGCAATCGGCGCTTGACGCTCCGCGCTGGCAGTGGCTGGGAGGGATGAAAGTGGGGATCGAGCAGGGGGCTTCGAGGGATTTGGCCAATGCCTTGGCGCGGCGGGGACATGAAGTACAGATCGCCTGTGACCTGACGGATTACGGCCGGGGACAGATTATTCTTCGTGATCCGGTCAGTGGTGTGCTTTGTGGCGGGACTGAGCCCAGGGCGGATTCGCATATTGCAGTTTGGTAAAAACACGTTAACGAAGAGAGCGAAAAATGAGGCTAACATCTTCGAATGTGTCGACATTTTAGGTTAACTACACTAAATGAGCCTTTAGTTGAGCTATGCAAAAATCTACTGTGAAGTCATTGGAGAAGGCAATGTCGAAACACCAGGCGAGCGCAAAAGACGTCATCGCAGCCCTGAAACTTGAATCTCATATTGAGGGCGGCTATTTCCGCAGGACATTTCAGGCAGACCATCGAGACATGCTCGAAACCGAGGGCGGCCCACGTTACCTGATGACGTCGATTTATTACTTGCTGACCGAGCAATCACCGGTCGGCCAGTTTCATTTCAACCAGTCAGACATCCTGCATTATTTCCATCTGGGCGACGCCATCGAGTACAGCCTGATTCACGCTGACGGCTCGTTGCAGACTCTGGTGATGGGTAGCGACGTTCTGGCTGGACAGCAACTGCAACTGCACGTACCGGGCGGAATCTGGAAAGCATCCAGGCTGCTGAATGGTTCGAAAGGGTTTGGCTTGATCAGCGAAGCGGTTTCACCAGGATTTGATTTCGCTGATATGGAAATGGGGAATCGGCAGAAACTCTCGGCGGAATATCCACAACATCGAGCGCTGATTGAAAAGCTGACGCGTGACGAGGGTTGAGCACGGCGCTTTTCAAATGAGGTATCAGCATGCATCGAGGATCAGATCCTTTGAGAGCGATGCTGGAGATTTAAATGGTGTGCGTAACCAGGCTGACTCCGTAATACTTTGTTACGTGTAATGTATATTATGTTAAATGATGTGTCAGGACGAAACTTTACGAATCCTGCTTGTGGCTGTCACTCATCCTTCTCGAACCTCGCCCACCCCGACGGTCTGATCGGGCCAGCTATCAAAAGCGCTGCATTCGGTGGTTCCCTTGCTTCGGGCCTGTGACTGGTTGGCCAGGACGAAGATATCTCCGTCCTGCCTCGTCGACCGCCGTTACACCTGATCAACGTTGCGCGCGGCAACGGCAACGGTGGTCGGTGATTCAGAAAGTTTGACGAAGCGTCGAGTCGCGCCATCCAGTGCGTCGATGCAACCCGCCTCGATGTCATAGACCCAACCATGCAGATTCAAGCGCCCCTGCTCGAGCGCGAGCGCCACCGATGGATGAGTCCGCAGGTTCGCCAGTTGCGCAATCACGTTTTCACGAACAAGGCCATCGAGTTTGTCACGCGGCGTATCGAACTCGTGTGCCGCATTGATCGCTTTCGCGGCGTCCGAGTGGCGAAGCCAGTTGGCAACGGCCGGTAGATGATCCAGGCACGTGCAGCGTGAAATCGCGCCCATGGCTCCGCAGTCCGAGTGGCCGCAGATCACGATGTCCTTTACGCCGAGCACGGCAACCGCATATTCGACGGTGGCCGAGACACCACCTGGTTCGGGACCGTAGGACGGCACGATGTTGCCGGCGTTGCGGATCACGAACAGCTCGCCCGGTTCACGCTGTGTGAGGAGTTCAGGTACTACACGACTGTCCGAGCAGGTGACGAACAACGCCTTGGGGTTTTGCTCTGTGGCGAGCTGCTTGAAAAGCTCGACACGCTGCGGATAGACCTCGCGCTGAAAACGCAGAAAGCCATCAATGATGTCACGCATGGAATCCTCCAAATCAAAATGCCGGATACCGACACGAGCACTCGACATGCCCTCGCGCCGCAATGGTGGTCATTATTGCAGACCTCGCGCGCATTGGATGTACTCAATCAACGGTGCGCGGTGCCTGTGGAGGCACTTGCCATCGTTGATCGTCCACGTGCGACGCTCAAGCTGGCTACTCGTCTACCGGCGCCTTTCTTGATCAGCTAAACAATTTATGGATCTCGGAAACCACCTGCATCGTCGCATCCTCGATCGTTCCTTCATTACGGCACAACACCCAGCCATGATCGGCAGCCGCTTGCTCGAACATCTCCGTACACGCCACATGCTCTGCGTGCTTCTGGATCACCGTACCGCCCAGTCCTCTGGATCGTGCCGTTGCCCTGGCCCATGAAATATCCGGCGCGGTGACGACTCCGACATGCAGGTCTGGCACCCGCACGTTTCGATCGAGATTCAACTGGAGAATCTCTGCAAACGGGACGGTATGGCGAAACGCGGCGTCAGACGGATACCAGCGATCGATCAAAATAATGCTGCCCAACGGCTGTTTAGTCAGCACGTGACGGGAAATCCAGCTCCGGCTATCAGCAAAGCGCTGACACACAGCCCACTCCAGGTCCCGGGAGTGATTTCTGGCCAGTTCGTTGACGAGGGTCATGGTGTCTCCCCGGTAAGGATCGCTTTTTCTCTCGCAAAGCCGGATGACTTTCTTGTTGTCGGCCCTCAGTACTGCCGTAACCGTTTCCAACAATGTGGTTTTGCCGGTTCCTTTTGGCCCATCCAGAGAGATAAACAGCGGACGATTCATTTTTCACACAACGATTGGGGCATTGATGAGCACTCTATCCTCATTTCTGCAATTCAATCAGCTCATCCCTGCCCTTTGCCTAGACTTGCTTCCCGATGATGTTCGCCAGACCTTTTGACTGCCAGGGAATCACATAAGGAGTCACCCCATGTCAAAGCTATATCCCGGAATCGACCCTGAAGGACTTGTCGAGTACTCCGTGGTCTACACCGACCGCTCGCTCAACCACATGTCGCAGTCATTTCAGGCGGTGATGAAGAACATTTCCAAGACCCTGAAACAGGTCTACAACGCCGACGCTGTTGCGGTGGTTCCGGGCAGCGGCACATTCGGCATGGAAGCGGTTGCGAGACAATTCGCCACCGGCCAGCAATGTCTGGTGATACGCAACGGCTGGTTCAGTTATCGCTGGAGCCAGATCCTTGAGACGGGCAACATCCCGGCGGCCACTACGGTGCTGAAAGCCCGACCGGTCGAAACGGGTCGCCAGGCAGCCTACGCCCCACCCCCTCTGGACGAAGTGCTGGCAGCCATTGCGGCTTCGAGGCCGCAGATTGTCTTCGCCCCCCACGTTGAAACCTCATCAGGGATTATCCTGCCTGACGAGTACCTGCGGGCCGTCGGCGACGCCGTGCATGCGGTGGGTGGCCTGTTCGTGCTGGACTGCATTGCTTCCGGCACACTTTGGGTTGATATGCACAAATGCGCAGTCGACTTGCTGATCAGCGCACCGCAGAAAGGCTGGAGCGCCTCGCCTTGCTGTGCCCTGGTGATGTTCAGTGCCTTGGCCCTCGAGCGCATCGAGCAAACGCAAAGCAGCAGCTTCGCCTGCGACCTGAAAAAGTGGCTGCAGATCATGCAGGCCTACGAACAGGGCGGACATGCCTACCACGCCACCATGCCCAGTGATTCCCTCGCACGGTTCAACGACGTAATGAAAGAGACGCAAGCCTACGGTTTCGAAAAGGTCCGCGGCGAACAGCAGGTTCTGGGTGATCGGGTGCGAGCAATGTTGACCGGCAAAGGCTTCAAAAGCGTGGCCGCAGCCGGCTTTCAGGCCCCAGGCGTCGTGGTGAGCTACACCGATGACGCTGATATCAAAAACGGTAAGAAATTTGCCAACCACGGCCTGCAGATCGCCGCCGGGGTGCCGTTGCAATGCGACGAACCGGCCGACTTCCAGACCTTCCGTATCGGTCTGTTCGGACTCGAAAAGCTTCACAACATCGAGCGTACGGTCAGCACCCTCGAGCAGGCACTGGATGAGGTGATGGCTGATTAAGTCCTCATCACGCCCACAGCAAACACTGTTCCCGCCGATCCTGTTCGGCGGGAACCACCAAGCCGTGATCAACCTGTCATAAATTCCATATCTGCTGGCAAATAAAAGACTTTTCCACCGTTCCAATAGTCCCTGAGGATCCGCGAGGAAAAGGCCAGCGTCGATCCGTCGCACCATTGAGCGCCAAAACCGCATTCATTCTGAATTAGTGATTTAACTAGGTAGTTACCTAACTATATAATGCCCTCCTCATTTCAACGGGACATTCAACGTGAAGCAGAGTCAACGCCTCTCGGGCATATCAACATTCATTCTGGTCGGGCTGGGCGTGATCATCGCCCTGCTCGGCTTGGCGCTTGCTTTTGGCGGCGTGAAATTGGTCAGCCTGGGAGGCTCCTGGTACTTCCTGGTCGGTGGTCTGGTCATGGCCCTGTCCGGTCTGCTGATCGCCCGTCGCAAGTCTGCCGGTGCCTGGTTGTTCGCCGCGTTTCTGCTGGGAACCGCCATCTGGGCCGTGATTGACGCAGGCCTGGTGTTCTGGCCTGTGTTCTCGCGTCTGTTCATGTTCAGCGCCGTCGGCCTGGCAGTTGCGCTGGTTTACCCAATGCTCAAGCGCGCCGATGGCGGCGTTCCGGGGCGTGGTGCGTACGGCGTTGCTGCTGTTCTGGCGGTTGGCCTGGCCGTAGCTGCCGGCAACATGTTCGTTGCGCACCCGACGGTCGCTCCAACCGGCACCGGCCCGGGCCTCACGCCGGTGGAACCGGAAAAAGCGCAGAAAGACTGGGCGCACTACGGTAATACCGAAGGCGGTAGCCGTTTCGCCGCGCTGGATCAGATCAACCGCACCAACGTCGACAAATTGAAAGTCGCGTGGACCTACCACACCGGCGATGTCGCCGAGAGCGACGGCAATGGCGCTGAAGATCAGCTCACCCCGCTGCAGATCGGCAACAAGGTGTTCATCTGCACCCCGCACAACAACCTGATTGCGCTGGATGCCGACACCGGTAAAGAACTCTGGAAAAACGCGATCAACGCCAAGTCCAAAGTCTGGCAGCGTTGCCGTGGCATGGCCTACTTCGACGCTGCGGCGGCAGTCGCCAAACCGGCTAGTTCGCCGGTTGCAGAAACTCAACCAGCACCCGCCGCCAACTGCACGCGCCGCTTGCTGACCAACACCATCGACGCCCGCCTGATCGCGGTCGATGCCGACACCGGCGAGTTCTGCCAGGGTTTCGGCAACAACGGCCAGGTTGATCTGAAGGCAGGTCTGGGTGATGTGCCGGACAGCTACTATCAACTGTCCTCCGCGCCGCTGATGGCCGGCACCACCGTGGTCGTTGGCGGTCGCGTGGCGGATAACGTGCAGACCGACATGCCTGGCGGCGTGATCCGTGGTTTCGACGTGATGACCGGTGCCATGCGCTGGGCGTTCGACCCGGGCAACCCGCAGGATAAAAAGGCTCCGGCCGATGGCAAGACCTATGTTCGCAGCACGCCGAACAGCTGGGCGCCGATGTCTTACGACCCGGCGACCAACACCGTTTTCCTGCCGATGGGCAGTTCGTCCACCGACATCTACGGTGTTGAACGCAGCAAACTCGATCACACCTACGGCGCGTCGATCCTGGCGCTGGACGCCAACAGTGGCGAAGAAAAGTGGGTCTACCAGACGGTGCACAACGACCTCTGGGATTTCGACCTGCCGATGCAGCCAAGCCTGATCGACTTCACCAAGGACGGCAAAACCGTGCCGGCGCTGGTGATCGGCACCAAGGCCGGGCAGATCTACGTGCTCGACCGCGCCACCGGCAAACCGTTGACCGACGTTAAAGAAGTCCCGGTCAAGGCGTCGAACATTCCGAACGAACCCTACTCGCCTACCCAGCCGAAATCCGTGGGCATGCCGCAGATCGGTGCCCAGCACCTGACCGAGTCGGACATGTGGGGCGCCACGCCGTACGACCAGTTGCTGTGCCGGATCGATTTCAAGTCGATGCGTTACGACGGCCTGTACACCGCGCCGGGCACTGACAAATCCCTGAGCTTCCCGGGTTCGCTCGGCGGCATGAACTGGGGCAGCATCTCCACTGACCCGGTGCACGGTTTCATCTTCGTCAACGACATGCGTCTGGGCCTGTGGATTCAGATGATTCCGTCGCAGAACAAAGGCCAGGCAACCTCCGGCGGCGAAGCGCTGAACACCGGCATGGGCGCTGTTCCGCTGAAAGGTACGCCTTACGCGGTGAACAAGAACCGCTTCCTGTCGGTGGCCGGCATTCCGTGCCAGGCGCCGCCGTTCGGCACGCTGACCGCCATCGACATGAAGACCCAGAAAGTCGCCTGGCAGGTGCCGGTCGGCACCGTTGAAGACACAGGTCCCCTGGGCATTCGCATGCACCTGCCGATCAAGATCGGCCTGCCAACCCTCGGCGGCACGCTGTCGACTCAAGGTGGTTTGATCTTCATCGCCGGCACTCAGGACTTCTACCTGCGCGCCTACAACAGCGGCAACGGTGAAGAAATCTGGAAAGCCCGTCTGCCGGTGGGCAGCCAGGGCGGCCCGATGACGTATGTGTCGCCGAAAACCGGCAAGCAATACGTCGTCATCACCGCCGGCGGTGCCCGTCAGTCGACCGATCGTGGCGACTACGTAATGGCTTACGCCCTGCCGTAAACCGCTGCGCCCTCCTTCACAATACTTGTGCGCGACACCTTCGGGTGTCGCGTCGTTTCATGTTCTTGGCTCTGGATTTCAGCAATGTCATTCGTTGTTCGCTTTACCCACACTGGCGTACTGCTCGCTCTTGCCTGCAGCACCGCCCTGCCCGCTTTCGCCGACACCGATTCGAATGTATTCACCCGGAACACCCTGACCGGCGACTGGGGCGGTCTGCGCCACCAGCTCGACGAAGACGGCATCAAGTTCACCGGTGACTACACCGGCGAAACCGCCTACAACGCCGACGGCGGCCTGCACCGATCCGCCCGTTACTCGCAGAACATCAAGCTCGGCGCGCAGTTCGACCTGAGCAAGATCTATGGCGTGGACAACGCCGGCAAGGTCCAGCTGACGATCAACGACCGTCGCGGCAACAGCGCCTCGGAAGATCTGGTCGGCAACCGTCTGCCGATCCAGGAAAACTACGGCGGCCTCTACACCCGCCTCACCGAATTGAGCTACGAGCGCACCCTCTTCACTCCGGCGCTGAACGTCAAACTCGGCTACATGGCCATGGGCAACGACCTCGGCGGCCTCGACAGCGGCATTCTGTGCAACTTCATGAACGCCGGTTTCTGCGGGCATCCGCTGAACATGTCCGGCGGCAGCGGCTGGACCAACTACCCCAACGCGCACTTGGGTGTGCGGGTGAAATACGACCTGTCGCCAGAATGGCAATTGCGCGTCGCCGCGTTCAACGTCGATCCCGAAAGCAACGGCAACTCCAGCCGCGCCTGGCACCTGGGCCCGAAACACACCACCGGCACCGTGGTGCCTGTCGAACTGGTCTACAAACATGCAGGCACCCTGCCCGGCGAATACAAACTCGGCTACTACTACGACAGCTCCGACGTGAAACGCATCGGCAGCGACAAGGAAGTGTCAGGTCGAGGCGGCCATTACCTGCTGATCGATCAGGCGGTGTGGAGTTCGCCAACGTCCGAGGGCCGCAGCCTGCACGCCTTCGGTCAATACTCGGCAGCCAGCGAAGCGGCGTCACCGTTCAGCAAGTGGTACGGCACCGGCGTAGTCCTGTACAAACCGTTCGAAGGCCGCCCGCGTGACACCGTCGCCCTGGGTTACGGCCGGGCCGTGCAAAACCCGCGCAGCCGCGACGTACAACAAGACGCCGCGCTGGCCAACGGCACGCCGCTGTCCAATCTGGACGGCGCTGAACAGTTGATCGAACTCGGTTACGGCTACCAGGCCACGCCATGGCTGACCCTGCGCCCGAACCTGCAGTACATCATCGAGCCGGGCGCGTTTTCCGGGCAGGACATCGACAATGCGTTGGTGGTGGGCCTACAGGTAAAAGCGGCGTTCTGAAATCGAGACCCACTCGGTGAAATCTTCGCGCGGGTGGGAATCTGCTTTTCCGAGTCAGAATCAGACCGATGCATCTGCCACGGGAAACTGAATCTGTTCAGAAGTGGATAACAACAGACAGTTACTCCGAAAATCGCGGGGCCAAAAAATGCAGCGTTTTACCCCCTGCTATCTCAACTCGATCGGCCATTCCAGAAGCAAGTATCGTAGGGGTGCGTTTCAACACTTTGATACCTTCCTGCTTCAGATAACAGTGATAGGCGTGATAATAGTCGAGCCCTTCGCGGAAGAAGTAAGGGCTTTCTTCAGTCCCGTCGCCGAAGATATCTCGCCCGTTTTTCAGCTTTTGTCCATCCGTGATTCGCATTGATTTAATGCTTTCACCGAGGTTTTGTTCCTTGATCTGTAAGGTCTGGAGAAGTGGCCCAATGATTATCACCTCTACCTGCCGCTCCATCATTGCATCGAAACCGCAGTAGTCAGAAAGCATGATTGTCAATTGCGCCTCTAACTTTTTGTGGCTGTTTTTCCATCCTTCGCCTCCGGCCCCCAGCAAGTCGCCGCCTGTAGCTACTGTTCCGTGCATGATATGGGACAAGAGCCCGTATACCTGCAAAGTACCAGGGTGTCTTGACTCCAGCGCCTCAATCGGAAGCATCACGTTGTAGTGTTTTTTGACAGTGTCCTTCCATAAGGTCCGCCATCCGGAAGGTATACCTCCAGATTCTGAAGTCCCCGCCAATACACGAGACAGCTGTTTCACAGCACTAGTGATTGCAGTCGCGATCTTTCCGTCATTGGGCGCTTGCTTCTGAACATCATTCCACATGACTCGCAACTTTTTGCTGAGCTCGACCGCCAGCGCATGGTGCTCAAGTATCGAGCGCACCACGAGTGCGGCCCCCAACACATTCTGCGTGTTGATCAAATGAGCAGCATGGCGTGACATTACAGTCACCTTGTACTCAATCAAATTGATGCTGAAGCAAAGCCCCGAAACCAATACGGGTAGGCTTGTTTTGCTTTGGCTATTCTCAACGTCAACATTCAGTGAGGCTACCAGTTCGGTCAGTTGATGCTCTTGCATTACAAGATGGGAATATCTGTTTACTCCCGATAATGTACGGAAAGCTTGTGGCCAATGCTGTGGAGCAATCGAAGCGGTGCTCAGTACGTGGATCGCTTCCACGTCCGTTGGCCAAGGTGCTTTGATATTCCAGTTACTTTCGCATTTACCCAGGTGACGAAATGTATCTGCTGCCTTTTCAAGTGCTTCTTCCCAGCCCTCCTCAAGTATTTTTTTGTCATTCAACCCAGGGACCGTCTTGTCCGCCAACGTAAAATACGGATCTTGTGTAGCCTCCTCCCCACTTTCATGGGCCCAAGGCAATGTAAAAAAATCATCGTAAACAGCGATGAACGCCTCGGCCAGGACTTGAGCAGCTTCCAGGCTCTGTGGGCGGACAGACAGAACATGGCTGCCGTAATTTGGATGCACGTACTCGCTGAGCTGCTCGAAGGCTTGTTTGAGAGGTTCCGGGCGTAAATCCGCCAGATCCTTGTCCGACGATTTTTCTTGCAGTTGTTCGGAATCCTTGGTTGCTGTGCGAGGCAAAACCCGTCTTTGCAATGTACAGATTGCCTCTTCGATGGCGTCACTGTTCCAATTCTCCTTCGGCGTCGATAGAACGGTCGCGGCGACGTGCAGAACATCCAGTTCTTCGATCTGTGTACGCAAAGCCATAGCACTCAAATGAAGGTCGCCGGTACTTGCAGCGTACTCAAGCAAATGTTCCAGAAGAATCCAGCGTGGCCATACGCTGGCGTTCAGAATTGGCTCCAGGTTGTTTTTCAAGAATTCCGGAGTGAGCGTCTGCCCAACAGCTCCCTCAAGTGCGTCTGGGGAGTTTACAAATGCCTCCATATCCGCCAGGGAGGGAGGTAATTGTCGTCCTGCCTGGCGCATGGCTGCGAGCTCATCAACCTTTTGCATCATCTCTGGAAATTGAGTATCCCAAAGTGGACGCCATGGTTTGAATACGGGGGCTGTCAACATTAGCTACTCGCTTTTCTGAAGGATGATGCAGGTGAGGATGTCATTGCCGTGACGCGGCAATAAAGGCGTGAGTTGCGATTTGTGATTTTTTTTTCGAGCATGATTCATCTCGCGATCCTTTCGTAGTGATGTCCTGTCGAGGACATCGATTCCATTCTCAAGATGTAAATTGTGCCTGCATTCAACGTTAATGGCTTGATGATATCAAGCGGATGATTGCCAATCATGCAAAGCAACTCAGCACATATGCGCAATCAACGGATGCCTGGATTTGTGACTATCAACGTACTTCCCCGCTATTGCTGGTTGCTGAGAAATGAAGGGCTATCCACCATTATGTATCGCATTGGCCGCAGTATTTTGCGCGACGACTGAGGCGGCTTCCGGTAGTAGATTTTTTGAAGAGGCCAAATCCGACCTGCTCAGCCGCAATTTCTTCCTGAGCAACGACTATCGCTCGCCCTCGCCCAGCGGCAAGAACTACAAACAGGAATGGGCTCAGGGGTTTATCGGCACTTTCGCATCCGGTTTCACCGATGGAACGATCGGTTTCGGCCTTGATGCGCATGCCTTTTATGGCCTAAAACTGGACGGCGGTCGGGGACATTCGGGCACCGGTCTGTTGCCGGTGGACAGTGACGGTCGCAGCGAAAGCGACTACTCCAGCGCAGGCGGCGCCCTGAAATTGAAGGCCTCGCGCACCACCCTCGCCTTCGGCGAAATGACCGTCGAGACGCCGGTGTTCGACACCTCGGACAAACGCCTGCAACCGGAATACGCCACCGGATTGCTGCTCAATAGCCGCGAAGTCGACAACGTAAATCTGGTGGCCGGGCATTTCACCGCGTTCAAGAACCAGGACAGTTCTTCAGGTAAAGGCGATTTTCAGGGCTACGGCGCCAGTACCAGGGCCGGCGGGATCAGCTTCATCGGCGCTGACCTGTTCACTGACAACCCGGTCGGTGGTGCGCTGTACGCCTCAGACCTCAGCGAAACCTGGCACCAGTACTACGCCAACCTGCATTTCAAACAGTCCGGCGTGCTGCTCGACGCCAACGTCTACCACACCCGCGATACCGGGCAGGCCCTGGCCGGGGAAATCGATAACACCGCGTTCAGCCTCTCGGGCAAATACACCTTTGGCGCCCACGCGGTGATGCTCGGCTGGCAACGCATCAACGGTGATACGCCGTTCGATTTCGTCGGTGGCGACTCGATTTACCTGGCCAACTCGATCAAATACGCCGACTTCAACGGCGCCCACGAACGCTCATGGCAAGCCCGCTATGACCTCGATTTCGTAACGTTCGGCATTCCCGGCCTCAAATTCATGACCCGCTACGTCTCCGGCAGCCAGATCGACGGCACCCATGCCCCCAAGGGCGGCGCCTACAACCCGTTCGACGCGGACAGCGGTCAATACCAGCCGCAACAAGGAGATGGCGGCAAACACTGGGAACGCGACATCGATCTGCGCTACATCGTCCAGTCCGGCACCGCCAAGGATCTTTCGGTGCAGCTGTCCCACGTCTCGCACCGGGCCAACAGCGCCCAGGCGGGTGATGACATTGACCGGATCTACGTGGTGATTCAGTACCCGCTTGGGTTCTGATCAGCGCAACGGCGATAGCCCCTCGTTACGGCTTGCAATGCGTGACTTCAATTGATTGATCAGCGCAGGATCCCGCAGCTCGACACTTGTTTCCCTGCGCAATGCCAACGGCTTGCCCGTCGAGATTTCGCAGTAACGGTAATAACTGTGCGAAAGCCAGTTCCAGCTTCCAACCATCGCGAGCTGATCATCCACCATCAGGATTTTCTCGTGCGTACCTTCGGGAAGGCGGATGACGTTCTCGGCGCCGAGCTTGTTTCGATAGGCTTTGATCAAGCCGATTTCACCGTCATCGGCATTGGGATGCTCGATATGGTCATGCCCGTAATAGACCTTCACTTCAACACCACGCTGCTGCGCCGCTTGCAGCAGCTTGAGCGGTGGGTGGTTCGGACTGATGCCCTGGCGAATCCACGGCACCACCGCAACGAAAGAGCGCTGACTGGACGTTACAAGCGATTCGAATGCCTGGATGTGCTCGCAATCGAAATAGTGCCGGATGCCACCCGGCGCGACGCCGGTAAAGGACGGGCTTTGATGCTCCATGCTGACGAAAAACGAGGCAGAACAGGCACGCGCCATTTTTTCCAGTGATTTGCCGGCGCTTAACAAGCGATGCTGGTTACCGACAACGATGAACTGTTGCTTGGCTCGCGATACGGCGACGTTCAACAGGTTGGGCTTGCCATTCTGGAACTGATCGCGATCGGTCCGTTGAAAAATCACCGGAGAGTAAATGATCACCTCGAAACCCACCCCCTGAAACTGGTGGACCGAACCGATTTTCAGCGCCTTGCGCTGGGCGAGTCGCTCGCCATAGGCCTTGATCAACAGGTTCTTCTGGTTCGAGTACGGAGTGATGATGCCAACGTCTCGGGTGAGGTCATAGCCTGCGCCTTCCAGCTTGTCCAGCAACAGCCCGATTGCCTCGACTTCATCCTGATTGGTATTGGGCATCGGGCCTTTGCGACCTTCAACGCCATAGAACATCAGATTGAAGCCGCCCATGTTGTCGGATGCCGCCTGGATTCGTGGTTCTGCAGGCTGCGTGCACACCTGAACTCCGCGATAGCCGGCAATTTGCATGAACAACTCGGCGATGGCCGGTCGGCAACGCCGATGCTCATCGAGAACAATGCCATCGCCCATATCGTCGACTGCACCGGACAAGGTCCCGGCAGCACGATGGTAAGCGGTCACGAGCATCGGTGACACCGCTTCATACAGGGTATTGTCGACGAAGTATTGGTCCTTGAGTTTGCCGGCCATGGCCGAGCCCAGCGTGCGTATCGGCTCGATCTGCAGCGGGTCGCCCACGACGATGCTTCTTTCGCTTCGCGCCAGTAATGGCACCAGCGACTCCGCGGAAACCATACCCGCCTCATCCACCAGACTCAGTGCGTAGGGAGTGAACCCGTTGAGGTCAGCGAGTTTGTATCCGGGCAGTTTCTGCACCGATGCCAGCGTCGAGGCCATGACCGGATAAGCAAGGCTGATCAACCGATAGAACTCTTGCAGCTTGTCCTTCCATTTGTAAAAACCTCTGTCGGTCTGGCCGTCGAGCATATTGCACCAGAGCGGCAACACCTGCCCCAGTGCCTCTTTCTGCCGAAGCAGCTCCTGCCAGAGAAAGTCAATGGCGTCTTCGAACAGCGAGCGCTGTTGTGTGATGAAGCGCAGTCGCAACACTTCGATCCAGTCGCCTTCCGGAAACTCAGCGTAAAAGCTGTCACGGGCCGCCTCGTAACGATGCCACTCGCTGGAGCGTTGTATGACCTCGGCAATGGCCTTGGCCAGCAGCTTGAGCGAGGTCTCCCTCGCGGGTTCGGGCGGCCCCTGCCTCAAGGTTTGAAATACTTGCTCAGCATTACCGGCGCTGAAGACGTCACCCCGATTGCGCGCCAGTTCTGCCAGGTGTGCATGATCGAGGCCGTCGATGCCATAGGCCGTCATGTCCTCTGGGCAATTCTTCTTCAGGTGATCGAGCGCACGGGCATATTTGCGGCGAGACATCCACGCTCGCAGCGATGCCATGAAGCCTCTCGGGTAGTCGGCAAAATGGTGGTGAAGTGTTTCACTGAGTTTGCTCTCGAGCCATGGCTGATAGGCCGTCTCCTCAAATGGAGCATCAATGAGTTTGGCGTAGCTGCGGGACAAGTGATCTTTGGCTCGCGTGTATCTGACTTTATCGACAGCCAGCGCCTCCAGTGCGCCGTTGCAGTGGCTGGTTAAAACTCGGTAATCCAGCGACGACTCCTGATGGTCGATCAAACCCAACGCCTTGCTGCTTTCGCGCACGCTACGCATCAATGCGTCCAGTCGCTCGCGAAAGCTTTCGGGCGAAAGTTCCGAAAAGGCTGAGCGGGCCTCCCCGAAAGCTGCAAGCAATCGCAGGAACTTCACGTGAAAACCATCAATCGTTTGCTGGATCGCGACGATCCGGTCCGCCAGACTTTTCTGCTTTTCCTTGTCGTAGGATTGCTCGTCGAGTTGGCGTAAAAGCACGTGCACCCGATCGATTTCAGAGGTGACCTGTGCCTTGTCCCCGCACAGGAAATAGAACCACTTGAAATCTTTCAGGCAAGGGTCGTCACGCAAATCGTCAATGACGTTCTCCACCGCTTTTTTGGCTGTCGAAGTCACGACTACGCCGAGGTTTCGGTCTTCCCCGGCGATACACGCCAATGCCCTTTCGACGATCCGGCTGGCGATCAACGATTTGAACAAGGTCGTTTTGCCTGTGCCTGGCGCCCCTTGCACTGCGACCAGCGGTACGCCGCTGGCAACCTGGGTCAACGTTTGCATCTGCCCCCTGCCCAGAGGGTATTTGCTCTCGAACAGGCCATACGGAAAACGTGAGTATTGATTGCGTGGCGCAGGGTTGCCGAGTGAACGTTGCAATATGTAGCGCTGCAATAGCGGTGAGGTTTTCAGGTCGGGGCGTTGAAGCAGGACCTTGTAATCCTTGAGTTGCTCGCGAGAGTTGAAGTCGCTGATCACTGGCGGGCAGATCAGCGCGGTAATGGCTTTTTCCAGGTGCACATCGGCAATATCGTTGCGGATGGCCTTCAACCCGGCAAGGCGATGATTGATCCAGGCCAGGAACGTGCGGAACACCGCGACGAAGGTTTCTCCCTGTTTTCCTGTGCAGGCAGCTGCCAGGCTCATCATGTGACGCTCGGCGCCCAACTCCTGAATATCAACGTCGAGGTACGCCCGAAACGCGTCGATATCGGGGACCACTTCGATCCCTTGCTTGACCGGGACGCACAGACTTAATTCAGACTGGGCATGCCAGTTATCAGGTAATGAGTAACGGAACAGCGGAACAAAGAATGTCTGTTTTCCCTCGACCACGCGCAGCAGCGGAAAGCCGAGTTGCAGGGCTTCAGACTGAGTCGTGCCCTCCTCGCTCTCTTTGACATAGCGTTCTGCGAGCACCCGGGTCTGCTCGGCAGACAGTGAAAACCGGAATCCCGTCGAGTCCTCTTCGACATTGTCTGGAGAGAGCCTGACGTGTTGCTCCTGATAAACATCGGTTTCCTTCACCCGGCTCTTGGCCAGGCCAATAGCTTCGACAAAAGCACACCATCCGCGAAGTACGTCCATGTCTTGCTGATTGCCTTGCATTGATCCATCCGAACCTGAAGCGAAAAGAAGGGCGATTCTACGACAGTGGCTTATTGATGGCACCCATCGAGCTTGATTCGAACAGTTAATTGGCGGAAGGCAGCCGGAGTCGAACCTGCCCGGGAACGGATGCCGTCCCCAACCGGGTTTGAAGCCCGGCCGCGCCACCGGGCGCGATTGCCTTCCTTGAACTCAATCGGCGCCAGGGTTGGCCAGCGCGTTGTCGAAGCGAATTTGCCGGCCAGTGCCTAGGCGTCGGGTCAGGCCGATGCGGTCGAAGTATTCGAGGATCTGGATACTTCGCTTGCGTCCCAAGCCTAGCGCATCGCGGAACGCCGTGACTTGAATCGGCGGATTTTCTTCACCCAGACGCAGCAGCACCGCCGCCATTTGCCGCACGGTGATGTCGGTGAAGAACAGGTCTCGCACCACTTGGTGCATCACGCCCAGCCGCGCCAGTTTGCGCAGCAACAGCCGGACGGTGGCGTCGTCCTGGCCCACAGTTTTGGCCACGTCGCGTATCCATGGCGGGTCGAAACCGGCCTGTTCGAACAGCGGCTGCAATGTTTGCCACAGGGTTTCGTCGTCAGCATTCAGCCGCACCTGATGTTCCGGCAAGTGCAGCCACGGGCCACTGGCGGTGAGCGAGCCGGCGCTGCGCAGTTCTTCCAGCAGGCTGATGAAGGTCGAGTGCTCGATGTTCAGACCGCTGAAACGCCGCAGACGGTCACGATCAGGGCCCATCTGGTCGGGCTCCAGCTCATGGAAACGCGCCAGTTGCTCCAGCAGCGTGAACTTCAGAATGCCCCAGCGCTGGGCATTGAACAGCCTCTGCCCCTGACGGGTGTCGATCAGACGGACGTTGTCCGGCAGGGACCAGCCTTCACGCGGACGGTTGAAGTGACGCTCCAGACGTTGCGGGTCGAGGCCGCTTTCGCTGTATTCCAGCAGCGTTGGCAGCGCTTGCTCCAGGTTTGAGCTGATCGCCAGCGCCCGCAATTGCGCCAGACGCCCGGGGCTGCGCCGTTGCCGGGCCGGGGCGAAAGGGTCGAGCAATTGACCGCCGCCGAGCGTGCGCTGGGCACTCGGATCGCGCAGGATCAGTCGGTCGCCCTTCACGCCGTGCACCGGGACATTGGTCAGCAGTTGCGCGAGCATGCGCTCGCCCGGACGCAGTCGTGGGCCTTCGAGCAACGCCACACGGGCAATTACGTCTTGCGTGCCGAGGTGCAGGTGCACGGGCTGAAAGTGTTCGAAGGTGCGCGTCTCATCGGGCAGCAACTGGAAATCGATATCCAGACGTTGAGTCGGCGCAAACAGCGCTTCGGCGAGTAGCCACTGGCCGCGATGGATGTGCCCGAGTTCCAGGCGATCGGCGCTTATGTTCAGGGCCACACGTTGCCCGGCAAACGCCAGTTCTGCGGGTTGATTCTGCGCGTGCAGCCCCCTCACCCGTACCGTTTTGCCGGACGGCCCGAGGCTCAGTTTGTCGCCCACCGCGACCACTCCCGACAGCGCCGTGCCCGTCACGACAATCCCGGCACCGGCCACGTTGAATGCACGGTCGATGGCCAGACGAAATCCACCCTCGCGACTACGCTTCAACACTTCACTTTGCGCCTGCAACAATGCCTGGCGCAGTTCATCAATGCCCTCTCCCGTCACACTCGAAACCGCCAGCATCGGCGCTCCGGCAAACGGGCCGGGCGATAACAGGCTTTCGATTTGTCGGCGAACCTCCTGCACCCTGCCCGCCTCGACCCGATCACACTTGGTGATCGCCACCAGACCCCGTGGAATCCCCAGCAACTCGACAATCGCCAGATGCTCACGGGTCTGCGGCATCACGCCGTCATCCGCCGCCACCACCAGCAACACCAGATCGATGCCTTGGGCGCCGGCTAGCATGTTGTGGGTGAATTTCTCGTGCCCCGGCACATCGATGAACCCGGTCAGCCCTGCTCCGGGCGCCAGCTCGGCGTAGAGATAACCCAGGTCGATGGTCATGCCCCGCTCGCGCTCCTGCGGGCGGCGGTCGCCGGCCTGTCCTGTCAGGGCCTGAAGCAGCGAAGTCTTGCCGTGGTCAATGTGCCCGGCAGTGCCGACGATCATGTCTGCAACTGCCCGAGCTGCGCCAGCCAAGCCGGTTCGTCGTCGAGTTGCCGCAGATCCAGCCACAGCGCGTCATCGTCGATCCGACCGAGTACCGGTATCGGTAACTCGCGCAACGCGGTCTGCAGATTCAACAGAGAGCGCCCACGCAGGCGTTTCGAAACCTGCGGTCGAACGCACAACGCGGCACTCGGCAGACGCGCCACCGGTTGGCTGCCGCTGCCGATCATGCCCAGCGCAGTGACGGCAGTAACTGTCCAGCCTTCACCGAGAACCCTGGCCAACAAAGGTTGCAGGCGTTCAGCCTGAGCCAGAATGTCATCTTGCGGGCGGGTCAGCAGGCGCAAGGTCGGCAACCGCTCGGCCAGGCGATCCGGATCGCGATAGAGCCCGAGCACCGCTTCCAGCGCGGCCAGCGTCATCTTGTCGACACGCAACGCGCGTTTCAGCGGGTTCTTCTTGATCTTCGCGATCAAGTCCTTGCGCCCGACAATCACCCCGGCCTGTGGCCCTCCGAGCAGTTTGTCGCCGCTGAAGGTGACAATGTCCGCGCCATCGAGCAAGGCCTGACGCACCGTCGGTTCCGCTGGCAGTCCCCAGCGGGTCAGGTCCAGAAGACTGCCGCTGCCAAGGTCTTCGAGCAGTGGCAAGCCATGACGATGGGCCAGATCAGCCAGTTCGGCCGTTGGGACGCGAGCGGTAAATCCTTCGATGCTGTAGTTGCTGGCATGCACGCGCATGACAAGGCCACTGCGTGGGCTGATCGCCGCTTCGTAGTCGCGGGCATGGGTGCGATTGGTGGTGCCGACTTCATGCAGGCGCACCCCGGCGCGGGCCATGATGTCGGGAATGCGGAAGGCGCCGCCGATTTCGATCAGCTCACCGCGAGAGATGATGCCTTCCTTGCGTGCGCCGAGGCTGTTGAGAGTCAGCAGCACGGCGGCGGCATTGTTGTTGACCACGGTGACGGCTTCGGCGCCGGTCAGCTCGCGGATCAGGCCTTCGATCAGGTCATCACGGTCACCGCGCTTGCCGCTGGCCAGGTCGAACTCCAGATTCAGCGGATAACGGGCCGCCAGTTGCACGGCGTCGATGGCTTCTTCCGGCAACAGTGCACGGCCCAGATTGGTATGCAACACGGTGCCCGTCAGGTTGAACACCCGCCGCACCTGACTGCGCTGCTGTATCGAAAGACGTTCGGCGACTCTGCCGGCCAGCGCTTCAGGACTTATTTCAACGGCGGACAATTGCCCCGCCACGACCGAATCGCGCAAGTCGTCGAGCAACTGACGCAAAGCCGCCAGCAGCGCCTCGCGCCCGTGCCGCTCGGCCACGGGTTGAAAGGCGTTGTGACGCAACAGACTGTCGATGGAAGGTAAACGCTGGGCAACGCTGGCAGGCATCGGACACTCCGGAAAAAGGCCTTTGCGCCAGAGTGTAGACGCTGGGTTCATTCGTCTCCGGGTGCCAGCAACAGATTCGGTGCCAGCCGCTGATAGCCGTCCTGAGCCAGGCGCATGTCCAGCAGCAGACTGCTCAGATCCGCCGAGAGCGCCTCGCCCTCCCCGTCGTTTTCCAGATACAGCAATTTCAGATAGCTGTTGCAACTCGGGCAGACCTCGGCCCGCAGCGGCGCCTGATTGGCGGCGTGGCGATCGTCTTCCAGGCTCAAGTACTCAAGCCCTTTGCTCTGCTCGCAGTACACGCATTTGACCCGGACCACATGCCATTCGCAGGCACAAAGCGAACACACCAGATAACGCAAGCCGTTGTGCTTGCCACGGTGACGGATCACGCCGGCCATCGCCGGCGAACCACAGGCCGGGCACTGGCCGAGGCTGTTGCCGGGCGCCAGCTGCAGGTGCGGTGCGCTGAGCAGCCAATGGCTCCAGGCCGTTTGCAGCGCCGCGCCGAGAAATGGCACCAGCGCCGCCGGCACCAGCGAATATTGGCCGCTGACCAGCGCCACGGCCCAGGCCCGCAACTGACCGGTGCTGGCAAGTCGCAACGTTGTCAGCGCTTCGGCGACGGCGGATTGTTCCGGTACACCGTAGCGTTGCAGCAAGGCATCGAGATACGCCCGCCAGCCGTCCTCACGAATCAAGGTGTCGGCGGCGAATGGCGGCATGCCGTGTTGCCGGCAGACCTCAATCCGTTGCTCATCGATCGGCCCGGTCGAGGGCGGATCGTCGAGGATCTGCTGTTGCACGCGACACAATCCGGCGATCAGCCGCAGATAATCGGCCAGCGGATGCCCGTCGGCCAAATGTTCAAGACGCTCGGCGCGCAGACTGAACATGTTGTGCGGCGGCAAATGCAGAAACGGCGGCGCACTGGCCGCCGCTTCGATTTCCCCGGGTTCAAGAATGGTTGGCAAATGTCAGCCCTTTTTGGTGACCGGTCGCTCCGGTGTTTCCTTGGAAACCACCTCGCGATACCAGAGTGAATGATGTTTCTTCGCCCAGGCCCGGCTGACCCAGCCATGCAGCATTGCGTCCACCGAGCCCTTGATCCAGATACCGGCATAGATGTGCACGATGATGCTCAGAATCAGCACAAACCCGGCCAGCGCGTGCAGCAACATCGCCCAGCGAATTGTGCTGATGCCGAAGTAATGACTGAAATACGCGCGCCAGATCACCAATCCGGTGAACAACAACCCGAGCATGCACAGCAGTAAAGTCCAGAACAGCATCTTCTGCCCGGCGTTGTACTTGCCCACCGGCGGCACGGTTTCCTCGTCGTTGACCAGCACCCGGTCGATACGCCGCAGCCATTTCCAGTCGTTGTCGATAAAGAAGTTGGAGCGCCAGAAACGGAACACCAGACCAAGGAAGAACACGAACATCAGCACGCCCATGAACGGATGCAGAATCCGCGTCCACGGCCCGCCACCGAACAGGTTGGTCAGCCAGAACATCGAAGGATGAAACAGTGCCAGTCCCGAAAGCCCCGCCATAAAGAACAGAATCGCCACCAGCCAGTGGTTGGTGCGCTGGTTGGCGGTGTAGCGCAGGATCGTCTTGTTGCTCATGGCCGGTCCTCCCCGCGTGGATCGAAGGTGTGCACCGCCGGGTCGACAACGTGCACCGACGTGTCGGGCGGCTCGGGATGGTCATCCTCCTCGGTGCGATTCGGGCCGATCCGCACGTAATGGAAGAACCCGGCCAGCACCGCCGCGCCCATGGCCAACAGCCCCAATGGTTTGCTGATGCCTTTCCACAGACTGACCAAAGGACTGATTGCCGGATTGTCCGGCAAGCCGGCGTAGATCTTCGGCGTGTCGGCATGGTGCAGCACGTACATGACGTGGGTGCCGCCGACGCCTTCGGGGTCGTAGAGCCCGGCGTTGTCGAAACCACGGCTCTTGAGGTCAACGATGCGTTCGGCTGCGTGGGTCTTCATGTCTTCTTTCGAGCCGAAGACAATCGCCCCGGTCGGGCAGGTTTTCACGCAGGCCGGCTCCAGCCCCACGGCCACCCGGTCTGAACACAGCGTGCATTTGTAGGCCTTGTGGTCCTTCTGCGAAATGCGCGGGATGTTGAATGGACACCCGGTGATGCAATAACCGCAACCGATGCAGTGATCCTGATCGAAATCGACGATGCCATTGGCGTGCTTGATGATCGCCCCGGGACTCGGGCATGCCGCCAGGCAACCGGGCTCGGCGCAGTGCATGCAGCCGTCCTTGCGGATCAGCCATTCGAGGTTGCCGGCGTCGGTTTCATGCTCGGTGAAGCGCATCAAGGTCCATGACTCTGCGCTCAGATCCTGCGGGTTGTCGTAGGTGCCGTGATTGTGGCCGACCTCGTCGCGCAACTCGTTCCATTCCGAGCACGCGACCTGGCAGGCCTTGCAGCCGATGCACTTGGTGGTGTCGATCAGCTTGGCGACTTCCTCCTGATTGCGCACCGAGGGGGCCGGTGTCGTAGTGGCCGAGCGGGCAATGATGTCTTGGCTGGCCATTTATAGTTTCTCCACGTTGACCAGGAATGACTTGGATTCCGGGGTCTGTGTATTGCCATCCCCGAGGAACGGCACCAGGGTGTTGGTCAGGTAACCGTGGCGCGTCAGGCCGGTGAAACCCCAGTGCAGCGGGATGCCGATCTGGTGAACCACCTGGTTGTTGACCTGCAACGGCCGGATCCTTTTGGTCACCACTGCCACCGCTTCAATGAACCCGCGCTTGCAGCTCACTCGCACCCGGTCGCCGGCAACGATGCCCTTCTCTTTGGCCAGCACTTCGCCGATTTCCACGAACTGCTCCGGTTGGGCAATCGCATTCAGACGGCAGTGCTTGCTCCAGAAGTGGAAATGCTCGGTCAGCCGATAACTGGTGGCGGCGTACGGGTAATCCTTGGCCACGCCGAGGCTGTCCCATACCGAATCGAAGATCCGTGCCGCCGGGTTGCTGGTGGCTTTCTTGTTGTCCGGGTGTAACGGGTTGATACCGATCGGCGTTTCGAACGGCTCGTAGTGCTCGGGGAATGGTCCTTCGTTCATCTTGTCGACGGCGAAGAACCGCGCCACGCCTTCGGGGTTCATGATGAACGGGTTCATCCCGGCTTCCGGCGGCACGTCGGCCTTGTAGTCCGGCACGTCGGTGCCGCCCCAGGCCTTGCCGTTCCACCACACGAGGCGTTTTTTCGGGTCCCACGGTTTGCCCGAAACGTCCGCCGAGGCGCGGTTGTAGAGAATCCGCCGGTTGGCCGGCCAGGCCCACGCCCAGCCCTGATGCTGATGCATGCCATAAGGATCGGAATTGTCGCGCCGGGCCATCTGGTTGCCGGCCTCGGTCCAGCTGCCGCAGAAGATCCAGCAGCCGGATGCGGTGCTGCCGTCATCCTTGAGCTGAGCAAATGCAGCCAGTTGCGAGTTGCCCTTGATCACCGCGCCGGTGGCGTCAGTGAAATCAGTGGTGGCGTAGCCATTGACCTCCTTGGCGATTTCTTCCGGCGACGGCTCTTCGGGAACCTTGTACGGCCAGGAGAGTTTGAGGATCGGATCGGGATAAGCCCCGCCCTCGGTCTGATAACGCTGACGCAGGCGCATGAACAGCTCGGTCATGATCCGCACGTCGGTGCGTGACTCGCCCGGACCATCGGCGCCTTTCCAGTGCCATTGCAGCCAGCGGCTGCTATTGACCAGCGAACCGTCCTCTTCGGCAAAACAGGTGGTCGGCAGGCGAATGACTTCGGTCTGGATGTCGGCGCTTTTCACATCGTTATACGGCCCGACGTTCTCCCAGAACTGCGAGGTTTCGGTGGCCAGAGGGTCCATCACCACCAGCCATTTCAGTTTGGCCAGTGCGGCCATCACCCGGTTCTTGTCCGGCAGCGCGGCAATCGGGTTGAAGCCTTGGCACATGTAGCCGTTGACCTTGCCCTGCCCCATCAGGTCGAACACCTTGAGGATGTCGTAGTTGGGGATGTCGAGTTTCGGCAGGTAATCGTAGGCCCACTGGTTTTCGGCAGTCGCGTTGGCGCCGTACCAGGCTTTCATCAGGCTGACGTGGAACTTGCTGTAGTTCTGCCAGTAGGACAACTGCCCCGGCCGCAGCGGCAATTGCGTGCGTTTCTTGATGTAGGCGCTGTAGTCCTGTTCGGCGTCGGTCGGCAGCGTCAAGTAACCCGGCAACGAGTTGGACAACAGACCAAGATCGGTAAGACCCTGAATGTTCGAGTGCCCGCGCAAGGCGTTGACCCCGCCACCGGGCATGCCGACGTTGCCCAGCAACAACTGCACCATCGCTGCGCTACGGATGATCTGCGAGCCGATCGAGTGCTGGGTCCAGCCCAGCGCGTAGAGAATGGTCATGGTCTTGCCCGGCGTCGAGCAAGTGGCGATTTCCTCCCAGATTTTCTTCATCGCGTCGACCGGCATGCCGCAGATCTGGCTCGCCAGGTCGATGTTGTAGCGGCTGTAATGCTGCTTCATCAGCTGATAGACGCAGCGCGGGTCCTGCAGCGTCGGATCGACTTTGGCAAAGCCGTCCTCGCCCAGTTCGTAACCCCAGCTGGATTTGTCGGTATAGCTGCGCTTGGCCGCGTCGTAACCGGTGAACAGTCCGTCCTCGAAGCCGAATCCGGCTTTGACGATGAACGACACGTCGGTGTAGTTGCGCACGTACTCGTGCTGGATCTTGTCTTCGGTCAGCAGGTAATTGATCAGCCCGCCCATGAACGCGATGTCGCTGCCGGTGCGAATCGGCGCGTAGTAATCGGCCACGGACGCGGTCCGGGTAAACCTGGGGTCGACCACAATCAGCCGCGCGGCGTTTTGCGCCTTGGCTTCGGTGACCCATTTGAAGCCGCACGGATGCGCTTCAGCGGAGTTGCCGCCCATCACCAGGATCAGATTCGCGTTGGCGATATCGGTCCAGGTGTTGGTCATGGCTCCACGGCCGTACGTCGGGGCAAGACTTGCCACCGTCGGGCCGTGTCAGACACGCGCCTGGTTATCGAACCCCAGCATGCCGAGACTGCGAACCACCTTGTGGGTGATGTAGCCCGCTTCGTTGGACGCCGCCGACGCTGCGAGGAACCCGGTGGTCAACCAGCGATTCACCGTTTGCCCCTGGGCGTTCTTCTCGACGAAATTGGCGTCGCGGTCGGCCTTCATCAGGTCCGCGACGCGGTCGAGGGCTTCGTCCCAGGTGATCCGGGTCCATTCGCTGCTGCCGGGCTTGCGCACCTGCGGGTACTGCAAGCGGCCGGGGCTGTGAATGAAGTCCAGCAGGCCGGCGCCTTTCGGGCACAGGGTGCCGCGATTGACCGGATGGTCGGCGTCGCCCTCGATATGGATGATGTTTTGCGCAACGTTCTTCGCGGCATCGCCCTGGCTGTACATGATCAAGCCGCAACCGACCGAGCAATACGGGCAGGTGTTGCGGGTTTCATGGGTGTGGGCAAGCTTGAAGTGGCGCACCTGCTCGGCGAAGGCGAGCGTCGGGGCCATGCCCAACGCGCCCAGGCTAGAGCCTGCAAGGCCGATACCGGCGACCTTGAAGAACTGACGACGGCTGAGATCCATCGTGCACTCCTGATCAGGTGGAACCCGGTACTGATGCCGGGTTTTTTCTGGACAATCACGGTTGCGGCAGGGGAACTGCCGATCCCCTAACTCTAGACAACACCTCGCAACCCAGTGTGAAAACCGACCGTCGGCCATTCATCGGTCACAAGTTCGCGCCCACAGGGGATGGAGGTTTATCATCGCGGGCACGACCCATCTCCGCCTTCAGAGACCGCGCATGACTTTCGATTTTGATCAGGTATTCGACCGCCACGACACCGGCAGCACCAAGTGGAGCCGCTACTCGGCCGACGTGTTGCCGATGTGGGTCGCTGACATGGATTTCGCGGCACCGCCGGTGGTCATCGAGGCACTGCAACAGCGTCTGCTGCACCCGTTGGTCGGCTACAGCGTCGCTCAGGACAACCTGCGCGAGGCCATCGTCGCCGACCTCTGGAACAAATTCGCCTGGCGGGTCAAGCCGCAGGAGCTGATCTTCCTGCCGGGCGTCGAATCGGGTTTCAACATGGCGCTCAAGGCGCTGGTGCAACCGCAGCAGAACGTCGTGGTGCAAACCCCGAACTACCCGCCTCTGCGGCACGCGCCGGGTCATTGGGGCCTGAACAAGGTCGAACTGGAATTCAACGCCCAGGCCGACGGCACCTACGCAACGCCGCTGGAAGCGTTGCGTGAGTCCCTGACCGGTGGCGGCGCCCTGCTGCTGAGCAACCCGCACAACCCGATCGGCAAGGTCTTCGGCCGTGAAGAACTGCAAGCGGTGGCGGACATCTGCATGGCGCAGGACGCCTGGATCATCTCCGACGAAATCCACGCCGAGCTGTGCTACGACGGTCGCGTGCACATTCCGACCGCGTCCCTGAGCCCGGAAATCGCCCGGCGCACCATCACCCTGATGTCGGCGAGCAAGGCCTACAACATTGCCGGCCTCAAAACCTCATTCATGATCATTCAGGACACTGCCCTGCGCGAACGGGTCAATCACGCCCGTTGCGGCATGGTCGACAGCGTCAATCCGCTGGGCATGGAGGCCACTCGCGTGGCCTACAGCGAAGCCGGCCCGTGGCTGAAGGAACTCAAGCAATACCTGCAAGCCAACCGCGATTATCTGGTCGAAGCGGTTCGCAGCCGTTTGCCGGGCGTGAAGATCAACGTGCCACAGGGCACTTACCTGGCGTGGCTCGATTGCTCGGCGCTTGGGCTGGACAATCCGCAGCAGTTCTTCCTCGAACAGGCCCGCGTCGGGCTCAGCCCGGGACTGGATTTCGGTGACCACAGCCAGCAATTCGTGCGCCTGAACTTCGGTTGCCCGCGCTCGCTGCTTGAGGAAGGCATTGCTCGGATGGCGCGCAGTCTGGCCGAACGCAAGGCCTGACACCGACGCAAAAAAGAAGCCCGGCCTTCATGGCCGGGCTTCTTTTTGTCATTTCATCGACTGGGCGATGATCTCCACCAGATTCATCTGATTGAACGGTTTCGACAGGCGTGGCAATCCAGCTGCAAATCCTTCGATGCGCTCGGCGTAACCGGTGGCCAGGATGATCGGCAGGTCCGGTTTGAGCAGGCGCACGGCATGCGCCAGTTGCGCACCACTCATCTGAGGCATGGCCATGTCGGTGATCATCAAGTCGATGACTTCACCCTGGTCGAACAGCTTCAGTGCCTGAGCACCGGATGTCGCGCTGATGACGCGGTGCCCTAGATCATCCAGCAGGAGACTGGTGCTGGTCAGCACCAGACTGTCATCGTCCACCACCAGAACGCTGAGTCGCGGCACCGACGCTGTCGACGGCCGTGGGATCGGAGGATCGGTCATCGTCCCGTTGGCGGTAACCGGCAGCCAGAGTTCTGCGCAAGTCCCCTGCCCCTTCACGCTTTTAAGAATGAAACGACCACCCAACTGTTCGATGAATCCGTGCACCATCGACAGCCCAAGTCCCGTGCCCTTGCCCAGCCCTTTGGTGGTGAAGAACGGATCGGTCGCCGAGGCCCGTGTCTCGTCGTCCATGCCTTCGCCGTTATCGGTCACGCTCAGGCAGACATAGCGCCCCGCGGCCAGGCTCGACTGGCTCTGTTCCTGAACCACTTGCGGCTGCGCGCCGATGACCACGCTGCCGCCCTCCGGCATCGCATCCCGCGCGTTGGTGGCCAGATTGAGCACCGCCAGTTCAAGCTGGTTGGTATCGGCCAGCACCGCTTCAAGATCATCGGGAAACTGCGTTTCGATACGAATCCCCGGCCCCAGTGAACTGCGCAGCAGGCCGGTGATGCCTTGCACCAGTTTCGGAATGTCCACGGGTTCGGTCTTGAGCTCCTGGCGTCGGGCAAAGGCCAGCATGCGCTGGGTCAGTGACACGCCACGCAATGCGCCCTGGGTGGCGTTTTCCAGCAGACGGCTGACCTTTGGGTCGTCGCCGACACGTTTGCGCAAGATCTCCAGGTTGCCGAGGATCACCGTCAGCAGATTGTTGAAATCATGGGCGATACCGCCGCTGAGTTGGCCGATGGCCTGCATCTTCTGCGCCTGGAACAGCGCCTCGCGGGTCTGCTCCAGTGCTTGCTGTGCCTGATGGGCTTCAGTAACGTCCCGGGTGATCTTGGCAAAACCGAGCAGCGTGCCGGTTTCGCCACGAATCGCATCGACCACCACATGCGCCAGAAACCGCGTGCCGTCCTTGCGCAGGCGCCAGCTCTTGTTCTCGAAGCGTCCTTCGCGCACAGCCGTTTCCAGCGCGCGTTGCGGCTCCCCTGTCTCACGGTCTTCCGGGGTATAGAACATCGAGAAATGCTTGCCGATGACTTCGTCCGGCGCATAGCCCTTGATCCGCTGCGCGCCGGGGTTCCAGTTGGTCACGCGGCCTTCCGGGCTGAGCATGTAGATCGCGTAGTCGGTGACGCCCTGCACCAGCAGGCGGAACTGCTGTTCGCTCTGCTTGAGGGTTTCCTCGGCCATCTTGCGGTCGGTCAGGTCGCGGGTGATCTTGGCAAACCCGAGCAATTGCCCGCTCGGGCTGAAAATCGGGTCGATCACCACGTGGCACCAGAAGTGCGTGCCGTCCTTGCGCACCCGCCAGCCTTCGCCTTCGAAGCGGCCTTCGCGGATCGCCGTATCCAGTGCACGTTGCGGCATGCCGACGGCGCGGTCTTCGTCGGTGTAGAACCGGGAAAAATGTTCGCCGAGAATCTCGGCTTCCTCATAACCCTTGAAGCGTTTGGCCCCGGAGTTCCAGCTGGTGATGATGCCGTCGGGGTCGATCATGTAGATCGCGTAATCGACCACGGCATCAATCAGCAGGCGAAAGCGCATTTCTTCGATCGCAGCGGACTTCTTGTTCTCGCTCATCAGGCTTGGCTCAAAGCAGATTTTCAATAACAGGAGTATGCGTCAAACCGGCGGATTGGAAAGCTGCGTCTTCATGATCGAGCTGCCACCAGCGCGGCAACAGCTGTTTGATGCGGCTCTCGGCGAAACGGTCGTCGATCAGCATGACCACGCCTCGGTCCTGTTGGGTACGGATGACCCGCCCGGCGGCCTGCACCACTTTCTGCACGCCGGGGAACAGGTAGGTGTAGTCGTAGCCGGCACCGAAGATTGCCGCCATGCGCCGTTTCATCTGCTCATTGACCGGATTGAGCTGCGCCAGACCCAACGTGGTGACGAAGGCACCGATCAGCCGGGCGCCGGGCAAATCGATGCCTTCGCCGAATGCGCCGCCGAGCACGGCGAACCCGATGCCCTGACTGTGCGCCGTGAACTGATCGAGAAACGCCTGTCGCTGCCCTTCGGCCATGCCCCGCGATTGCAGCCAGAGCGCGATGTGCGGGTGCCGTTCGGCAAGCAATTGTGCGACCTGTTGCAGGTAGTCGAAGCTGCTGAAGAACGCCAGATAGTTGCCGGGGCGCTCGCCGAACTGGCGGGTGATCAGTTCGACAATCGGCTCCAGCGAGGCCTGACGATGGGTGAACCGGGTGGAGATCCGGCTGATGATCCGTACCTGCAATTGTTCAGGGCTGAAGGGCGATTCAACGTCGATCCACACCGTGTCGGCCGGGGTGCCGAGCAAGTCGGCGTAATAGTGACGCGGGCTCAGGGTCGCGGAGAACAGCACGCAACTGCGTGCCGCTTTCAGACGCGGGCCGAGCAGCGCCGCCGGCACTACGTTGCGCAGGCACAGCTGCGACAACGGGCGTTTGCGGTCGAGGTCGCGCTTGCTGATGTCGAACAGGTAATGCGCGTCGAACAACTCCGCAACCCGGCCGAATTGCAGCATCTCGAAGTAGACATTCTGCAAGCCGCTGTCCAGCCCTTGGGGGTGATCGTTGAGGTAATCGCCGATGCTTGCGCTGCACGAAGTGATCGCCTGAAGCAGTTTTTCCGGCGCCTTGTCGTAGGCCTGATACGGCGCCAGTTGCGCGTTGTGCAGGGCATTCCATTCACGGTTGACCCGCTGCAAGGGCTTTTTCAAGGCTTCGGGCGCGGTTTTGCGCACACCATTGAAGATCGCCTGATCGAGGGTGGCGCTGTACATTTGCCGCCCGCGCTCGACCAGGTTGTGTGCCTCGTCCACCAGCACAGCGACCTTCCATTGATTGAGCTGGGCCAGGCCGAACAGCAGCGCGCTGAAATCGAAGTAATAGTTGTAGTCCGCCACCACCACATCGGCCCAGCGCGCCATTTCCTGGCTCAGGTAATACGGGCACACCGAGTGTTGTGCGGCGACATCGCGGATCGCCGCCTGATCCATCAATTGCAATCGACTGGCGGCTTCACGTGCTGCCGGCAACCGGTCGTAAAAACCCTGGGCCAACGGGCAGGACTCACCATGACAAGCCTTGTCGGGATGCTCGCAAGCCTTGTCCCGGGCGACCATCTCCAGCACCCGCAGTGGCAGGGTTTCGCTGCGATCAAACAACACTTGAGCGGCGTCCAGTGCCAGTTTGCGTCCCGGGGTCTTGGCAGTGAGGAAATACACCTTGTCCAGTTGCTGCGGCGCCAGCGCCTTGAGCATCGGGAACAGAGTACCGAGGGTCTTGCCGATGCCGGTGGGCGCCTGGGCCATCAGGCAGCGGCCGGTGCTGACGGCCTTGAATACCGACTCTGCGAGATGACGCTGACCGGGGCGGAAGCTGTCATGGGGAAAGCTCAGGTGCTGCGCCGCGTGGTTGCGGGCTTCACGGTGGGCCATTTCCTGCTCGGCCCATGCCAGGAACAAGCCGCACCGTTGTTCGAAAAACTCGCGCAGCGCCTCGGCGCTGAAAGCCTCGACCAGACAGGTTTCCTTTTCACTGACGATGTCGAAGTACACCAGCGCCAGATTGATCTGCTCAAGCTGCAGTCGGCAGCACATCAGCCAGCCGTAGATCTTTGCCTGCGCCCAGTGCAGCGCTCGGTGATTGGCCGGTTGTTTGCTCAGGTCGCCACGGTAGGTTTTGACTTCTTCCAGGCAGTTCTGCGCCGGATCGTAGCCGTCCGCCCTGCCCTTGACCGTCAACGTGCGGAATTCGCCTTCCAGCGCCACTTCGCTCTGATAGGTGTCGCTGCGTCGGGACGCAACAGTGCGGTGACCGGCGATACCCTCCAGGGCGGTGGGTGACGGTGTGAAGCGCAGGTCGAGGTCGCCGCACTTGGCGGTGAATTCGCACAGCGCCCGCACCGCAATGCTGTAGCTCAAGCGCCCTGCTCCGCCCATTGCACGTAACACACGGCCACCGGCATCTGATGCGTATGACAGAAGTCCAGCCAGCGCAGTTGGTTGTCCTGCAGGCGATCGCCGGGGCCTTTGACTTCAATCATCCGGTAGGTCTTGTGCTGCGGCCAGAACTGGATCAGGTCCGGCATGCCGGCGCGGTTGGCCTTGATGTCCAGCAACAGGCGATTGAACCAGTGCTTGAGGTGTTCGGCCGGCAGGCAGGTCAGCGCCTGCTCCAATAATTCTTCATTGAGTGCGCCCCAGAACACGAAGGGCGACTGAATGCCCCACTTGCCGACAAATCGGCTGCGGATGGTGTCGGCATAACGGCCGTCGTCCAGTTCGGCCAGGCAAGCCTCGAACAACCCGGCCCGACGTCCCTGGAAATCCTCATGGAGCAAGTCCGCCGGCCCGCGCTGGAACGGGTTGAAGAACGCGCCCGGCAACGGCGCGAAAATCGCCGGCCAGCACAACAGACCGAACAACGAGTTGATCAGGCTGTTCTCGACGTAATGCACCGGGCCTGCGTCTTCATGCAGGTGCGCCTGCACGTGATACTCCACCGACAGCGTCGGCTCGAGCCGAGGCAGGTGCAGATCCAGGCGTTCCAGCGGTCTTGGCGTAAGGCGTTTGAGCGCCGGCCCACCGAGTTTGCGCCGCAGACGTGGCAGCGCCCGTTGCAGGCCCTGTTGCTCGGCGGCGCTTTCCGGCGCCTGTTCGGCCAGCGTGCCCAACTCCAGCGCCAGGGCATATTCGCCACAGCGTTCCAGCACCCGAATCATCCGCAACCGCGCGCCGGGATAGGCACAGCCGCGATAAAGGCTCAGGGCAAGGGCGAATTCCGCGATGCGTTCGCAGTGCTGGGCGATCTGGAACAGCAATTTGCCCAGCCGCCGTTGCAACCATGGATTGTCGAACTGCAAAACGCTCAGCTCTTCGGCAATCGGCTCCAGCGCCTCGCCCGCTTCGAAACGTTGCTGACAATCGTGCAGAAACAGACAGGCATCGACGTCTGCCCGGTTGCGCAGGCCTCGGGAGTCCGTGCTGAATTCGACTTTTTCGTAGGTGAAGATCCCGAGATCGGCGAGGACGAACTCCGACCAGTCCTGATACAGATTGCCGAAGAACATCAGGCGAAACCGGTCGCACAGATCCATCAGCGTCAGACTGAACAGCCGATCAGTGATCGCCGGGCACCAGTCGCTCCAGCACCGAGGTTCGGGAAACTCTTCATGCAGGATCGGCAGCCAGTCGACTTTCCGGCCCTTGGGTTCGTCGATAGCCGGGCCGAAGGCTTGCAGGACTTCGGCCTTCAGCAACAGATCGAACAACTCCGGCATCGACAGCAGCGCCTGCTCATCCAGCCAGCCATGATCGAGCAGCGGCTGCGCGGCCAGGGCAATGTCGCCGATTTCCGGATAATTGAGCTTGCCCGCCCGAAAATGCACGCCCTTGCGCATCACCATCCGCACCAGCAAACCCTGCGACCCGCGAGGCAGCGACTTGAAGTCGCGAATGAAGGCATGTTCCGCTTCGCTCATCACATCGGCATAACGAAGCTCAAGCCAGTCAAGCACTTGCCGGAAGTTGTTGAGGTAATAGAACGGATCGTCGAGGGGGTTGGAAGTCACGGTGATAAAGGGCCATGGCAAGCGAGTACTGGTTATGCGTACAGATACCAGTTCCGCCCCGCCGGGTGCAAACGGAAAAGGATCAATGGCATCTGCGATCGAGGTTTTTTCGCCAGTCCATCGAACTTTTGCGGGCTATTTGGCACCAACCGCGTTAGAAGACCGGCATCGGTCAAATTGAGTGAGGAATGGTGAGTATGAATTTCAAGACAGTGTGTTTGCCGTTGGCGACCGTCGCGTTGTTGGCAATGGCCGGCTGCTCTACTCCAACGGTGGTCACCTTGCAGAACGGCACGCAGTATTTGACCCAGGACATGCCCAAGACCAAGTCCGAAGATGGCTTCTATGAGTTTCGGGACATTTCCGGCGCCAAGATCCGCGTGAAGTCCGACGAAGTGGCGACGGTGCGCAAGGAAGACTGACGGTTACCCCCTAAAAAAGGCTGCAATCCTGTTGGAGCGCAGCCTTTTTTGCATTTTTAGCGGGGTAACGCCATGCCCGGAAGGGAGCCGTCGCAGTTCAACGCGCGTTCACCGCGCCGGACCATTTCTTCCTGCAAGCGCTGGCAACGTTGACGCTCCTGTTGCGCCATGCGGTCGATGCTCAGGTTGCCGGTCATTTCGGGCTCATTGTTTTCGCCGATGCGTACGGTCACGAACGGTTGTTCGGGCTGGATATGAAAGCGGCTTTTCTCTTCAACGGGTTTGACTTCATCGCTTTCGACCGGCTTTGGCAATTCATCGGTACTGACGCCGTAGCGGCTCAGAATCGAGCTGTGAGGCAGATCGGCCCAGGTGTTGGCCGAAAGCAGCGCCAACCCGACGATACCGATATACCCCTTGAAACCTTTCACGTTTGAATCTCCTGTACTCATTGGCGGCTTGCCTATACATGACGACTGCACCGTCATTGGCTTTAGTCCGCATTTCCTGTTTTTGCAGGGTTTTGAGTCAGGTAGTGGCCAATGAGTCACTTTTGATATGGAGAGGGAAAAATTCCCTCTCCACAATTCACTATCAGGCGATCACGATCCCGTCGGCACTGAGACTGCTCAGCGAAACCCCGACCAGCGTCACTGAATCACCGCCAAACTTGAGCACCGTATCCTGCCCCACCGACGTGGCGTGGGCGCGGAAGTCATCGCCGGGCAACACACCCTGCACGCCGAGGAACACCAGTTTGTCGTTGGCGGTATAACCCACCACCCGGTCCTGGCCGAACGCGCCGTTGAACAGGAACGTATCCGCCCCGCCACCCGACTCCATCAGGTCATTGCCGGCACCGCCGACGAACACATCATTGCCCACGCCACCGACCAGGTGATCGTTGCCGTCCAGGCCGAACAGCCAGTCACCACTGGCGTGGGCCTTGAGGGTGTCGACGCCGCTGGTGCCCTTCACGCTCGACTCGTACTGGGTGACGTTGTTGCCGACTTTCAGGCCATCGGCCGTGACGCTGTGGGTCACGTCGTCCTTGAACAGGCCCCAGAGGAAGCCCGGCTCCTTGGTGACAATGCTGCCGATGTCGCGGGTGATGCTGATCCCGCCGTTGGCATCGCGGATGTACAGGTTGCCGGCGCCGTCGTTGGCGAAGTCGAACTTGTTCACCGACTGCTGCAGGTCGAGGGTGTTGTTGCCGGCACCGCCGAGAATGACGTTGTAGCCGCCACTGTCGCGGAACGTATCGTTGCCAGCACGACCTTCAAGATAGTCATTAGCGCTGCCGCCCTGGATCAGATCGTTGCCGTCGCTGCCAATGATGAATGTGCTGCCCTTGTGGGGCTCGGCGTTACGGTTCAGGTCCTGCACCCAGGTGTTGGCCCGCGCCGGGTCCGACAGGTTGGCGACGATGATCGTCGAGTCACGGCTGGTGAGGTCGTAGAACTTCGACTCGATCACCCGGTTCATGCCGTCGCCGTAGGCGGTAGGCAAGTGAGAAATCCAGGTCGGCACGTTGAGGATCGAGAACGGCAACACGTTCCACACGTTAGAGGCGTAGTGGTCGTTGAAGCTGACGATGTTGTCGGTTGCCGACACTTTCGACGCGTCGTGTACGCCGACCGAGGCCGCGGTGAAGGTCGAGCCGTCGAGGGCGCGGAAGACCGGGTCGTTCTCGTAGCCGACGTTGAGCACTTTATCGGTGCTGCTCTGGGTCGGAGAAGCGTAGGCGATATAGTTGGAGTCCTGGAAGAACCCGCCCCACTTGCTGCTGCTCAGGTCCGCCATGCTGTTGACCGCCAGCCCGCCAAGGCTGTGGCCGCTGACCAGCACGTCCTTGCCGGTGAGGCCGTTGGCCCTGGCGAACGCCACCACATCGTTCATCAGGTTGCCGAAAGCTTCGCCGACGTAGTTCTTGGCGTAATCCTTTGGACCGAACGCGGCGAGCAGGTCATTGATGACATCGCCGATGGAGTCGCTGATCTGGATTTCCCGCGGGCCACTGGTGCCGCGAAAGGCGATGCCGATTTCAGTGAGATGACCCTGGGCGTCGTATTTGCCGAGGATTTCCACCTGCGCGCTGGTGTAACCGGCCTTCTCGCCGAAGAACGTTCCGCGAGCGTCGGTCTTGCCGTCATAACCCAGCTGCGAGGCGGTGATAGGCGTCCAGCCAGCCTTTTTTACGGCGTCGAGGGCGAGTTTTTCCGAGTCGGGATTCCACGGCAGTCCGGGAATCACCCCTTGCGAATCCGTGCCGCCGATCAGCGCCGAAACCAGCGTGGCCGGCAGGCCGAGGCCGAAACCGTTGTGCTGATACCCGACCGCGAAACCGTTGTCGAGGTTGTGATAGGAGTACAACGTGATGGCCATGGCATCGCTGAACAAGGCCTTGGAATCCGCTGAGCTGAAGTTCTTGTAGTCATACACACCCATTGCTGTTGCCTCTCTCTTTGTTGGAATTATTCAGAGATAGCTCACAACCAGAACGACCCTCCCGAGACGCTCCGGAGCATTTACTGCACATTCACAATGTGGGAGCGAGCCTGCTCGCTCCCACAAGGTTTACTAGGCGAACACGAAACTCGAATCCGACAGGTTAGCCACACCCACCCCGATCAGGGTCACGGCATAGTCGCCAATCTTCAGCACGGTATCGGCGCCCGACTGCGAAGCGTGTTGCTTGTAGTCGTAGCCCTGCCCTGCGCCCTGGACGCCCATGAACACCAGTTTGTCGCTGCCCTGGTAGCCATTGATCGCATCGAAACCGAAGGCGCCGCTGAACAGGAAGGTGTTGTTGCCACCCACCGCATTCATCACGTCATTGCCGGCGCCGCCGACGAAGGTTACGTGGGCCTTGTCGCTGAACAGGTGATCGTCGCCGCCCAGACCGAAGAGCCAGTCGCCGTCAGCGGTGGCTTTCAGCGTGTCGCCGAGAGCACCGCCATTGAGCGAATGGTTGTACTGGGTCAGCTCACTGCCATTGGCCAGGCCTTTGGCGGTGACGGTCCAGGTGATTTCCTTGCTGCTCCACCACGATCCCGATTCCTTGCTCACCAGCGCGCCGATGTCGCGGGTCATGCTGATACCGCCATAGGCGTCACGCACGTACAGAGTGCCGTCACCGTCATTGGCGAAGCTGAAGTTCTGCAACGGTTTCTGCAGATCGAAGGTGTTGTGGCCCTGGCCACCGAGCAGGATGTTGAAGCCACCGTCATCGCGGAACAGATCATCACCGGCGCGGCCCTCGAGGAAGTCGTTGCCCGCCCCGCCCTTGAGCCAGTCGTTGCTGTCGGTGCCGATGATGAAGGTGCTGCCGGTGTGCGGCTCGCCGCTGCGGCCCAGATCTTCGACCCAGGTCTTGCCCCGGGAGGACGCTTCCAGGTTGGACACGATGATGGTCGAGTCCTGGCTGGTAAGGTTGTAGAACTTCGAGTCGATCACCCGGTTCAGGCCATCGGCATACCCCAGCGAACTGTGGGCGGACCAGTTCAGCGGATTGACGATACTGAACGGCACCAGGTTCTGCGAGGTGGACGCGTAGTTGTCGTTGAAGTTGACGATGTTGTCAGTGGTCGAGTCGTGTGGTTTGTCGTGTTTGCCCATCGACGCCATGCTGAACGTGGTGCCGTCAAGCACGCGGAACACCGGATCGTTTTCAAAGCCGATGTTCAGCACGTTGGTGCCGGTGCTGCTCTGGGTCGGCGAGGCGAACGAAATGTAGTTGGCGTCCTTGAAGAACCCGCCCCAATCGCTCGCGCTCAGTTCCGCCACGCTGTTGACTCCGAGCCCGCCGAGGCTGTGGCCGCTGATCAGCACGTCCTTGGCAGCGATGCCATGAGCCGAGGCAAACGCGGCGACGGACTTGAGCAGGTTGTCGAAGGCGTTCTTCGCATAGTTCTTGGCGTAATCCACCGGCCCTATGGCGGCCAGCAGGTTGTTTTTCATGTCGCCGAAGGTGTCGCTGTAACTCAGCCCGCCGGTGCCGCGAAAGGCTACGCCGATACCGATCAACTTGCCTGCTGCGTCGTACTTGCCGAGCACTTCCGCCTCGGCGCTGGTGAAGCCGTCCTTCTCGCCGAAGAACGTGCCTTTCGCGTCAGTCTTTCCTTGATAACCCAGGGCCGAGGCGCCCAGTGGCGACCAACCGGTGCCGGGCAACGGCTGCCCGGTTGGCGTGTAGGAATACAGCGTCAGTGCGATGGCATCGCTGTACAACGCTTTGCCGTCGGCATTTTTGTAATCAAACAATCCCATGTCGTGCTCTCTCTTCCTTTCAAAAACGGCAGTTCTCTGCAGAACTGCCGCTACACCTTAGAACTGCCAGTCCAGCGTCAGGCCCACACCGTGGTCCTTCTCGTTCGAACCGATCAGTCCGTTGTAGTCCAGGTTGACCCGGACATCGCGATTCAGCGCCAGACCGGCGCGTACGCCGACCACCGCAGCATCTCGATCCATCGACACACTTTGCACGGTGAACGCGCTGTTGCCATTGACGAAGGCCAAGTGGCTGTCGGAGTCCACGCTGCTCAGGTTGTGCTGCCAGCCCAGTGTCGCGCCCAGTTCAAGCTGATGTTTGTCCGACAGGGCAAACGTGCGCTTGGCGCGAACGCCGAGGGTCGACAGCACGGCGTCGCGGTTGTCTTCACCGCCCTTCAGTGCGGCGGCATCACCCTTTTCGGTGAAGCTGTCGCTGTTCAGGTGCACGTAAGCCAGGTTGGCGAACGGCTCCAGGTTCATCGGTTGCAGACCGAGATCGTAGGCGGCTTCTGTGAACAGTTGTGCGCTGGTCGCATCGCGCTTGGTTTTCTGCTTGCCGCTGACACCGGCGAATTGCAGGTCACGTTTGACATCGATGCGATGCCAGCTGTAAGCCGCGCCGGCGGTCAGGCGCAGGGCATCGATCTGGTGCCCCAGGTACGTACCCAGGTGATAGCTGTCAATCGATGCCGACGAGTGCGTGCCGCTGCCCATGTTCAAAGAACTGTCGCTATAACCGGTAACGAAACCCAGACGGGTATCTTCAGTAATCAGGCCATCGACACCGAGCAACAGTCCGCCAATGGAGCTGTTGGAGTTGGCATTTTCATGGCCGCCATCGCTTTTGCCCCAGGCACCCAGCACTTTGAACCAGGCGTTGCTGCGGTCATCGGTCGGCGCACCGGCATCGAACAGATCCCGCTCGCGCAGGCGCTCGCCTACCGCATCACGCAGGTAACGGCTGTCGTTGATCAGCTGCGTGCCGATGACCGGGTGAATCTCGCCGGACAGTTGCTGGAACGCGTCTTGCGCAACGGCGGCGGTCGGCGACAGCAGCAGGGTTTCGAACAACGCATTGCCCGCCCCCAGACGTTCGGCGGCCGCACCGACGGCACGCTGGTTCGGGGTCAGGCCGACGCTGGCGAACGACGCGCCGTTACGCCCCACTTCCAGCTGAACACCGCCCGAGGAGTAATCGAGGGTGCCACCAAGGAACGCATAGCTCGGCAAGACCTGGCCAAAGCGCCCTTGAATGCCGCCCGCCGCCTGCAGGATGTTGAACTGGCTGCCGAGCAAGGATTTCACCTCACCGGTGGTCAGCAGCGTCGGGCTGTTTTCCAGGGTCAGGGCAACCGTGGCGCCCTCAATGTTGGCAGTGCCGCCAGCGACGACGCGGTCGCTGCTGGTGGGCGAGACTTCAACGGCGTAGGTCGAGCCCGGTTCAAAGGTCACGTCACCGGCCACGTTCAAGGTGCCGATGGAGTTGCCCGGCGCGACGATACCGCCGCTTTTCGCGGTCAGCGCCGCGATGCGCCCGTTACCGCCGAGGATGCCGCCGTCGTTGACCGTAACCGCCGATTGCAGCGAACCATTGATCGCCAATCGCCCCTGATTGACCAGGGTCGGACCGGTGTAGGTATTGGCGCCGGTCATGACGAGGGTGCCGATCCCTTGCTTGGTCAAACCGCCGTGGCCGGAAATGTCGTTGCGCCAAGTGTCGAGCCCGCAAGTGATGTCGGTGCACACGCGCTCAGTGGGTTTGCCGGCGTCGATGATCGCGCCGATGCCTGGCAGGTCTGCCACGAACTGGCTGGAACCGTAGGCGCCTTCGATGCGGAACTCCGTCGGGATGTCCTGCTCGGTGACGAACATTGCCGGACCGTCGATGGCCTTGCGCAGATTGATCATGCCCCAGCCGTAAAGAGCGTCGATGCCCGGTGCGCCGAGGTCGGTGGCGGTGGTGCGCAACACGCTGGCGACCTGGGCGCCGGTCATGTACGGGAAGCGCTCCATCAACACCGCCACGGAGCCGGCGGCGTGTGGCGCAGCCATCGACGTACCGTTGTAGTTGGCGTAGCCCGTAGTCAGATTGTCGGCGTTGGTGCCGCCGATGATCGAACTGTAGATCTGCGTACCCGGCGCCGAGACGCAGAAACTCGCGGTATAGCCGCAGCGCGAGGAAAAGGTACTGATGATGTACGGGTTGGCGCTGGCCTGATCCGGATTTCTTTGTAGCGCGGAGACGGTCATCCAGTTCGGCGCAATTTCCGGCACGAAGTAACCGAGGCCGGCGATGGCGTCCGGGTTGTTGAGGTTGTAGTCGTTGCCGGCGGCAAAAATCGTCACGATCCCGCTGCGTGCTGCTGCGATCGCACCGTCATAGGCGCCGCCAGGTTTGGTGCCGAGCAGTGTGCGGATCTCGTTGAACTGCAATTGCGCGTCGTTGACGGTGAAGTGCGGGTACGCCGGGTCGCGACCGCCGAGGTCGAAACGGTCCGTGATGCCGATGCCCCAGCTGTTGTTGATGATCCGTGCGCCGCTGGCGATCAGCGCGTCCCAACCGGCCTTGTACACGGCGCCGTCATTGCCGCGCACGATGCCGTCTTCCGGGCCCGGGTCGCCGTTGTCGGCGCTGATGATCTGCGCACCGAACGCCACGCCATGCATCGGCCCGCCATCACGACTGCCCGCGGCAATGCCGCCGACGTGGGTGCCGTGGGCGCCGAGTTTGCCGTTGGAACCTACCGAGGGGGAACCGTCGTAACGGAAAGCGTCTCCGGCTTTCACCGGGATGTACGGGTCGGTGTATTCGCGAATGCCGCTGGTGACCAGCGTTACGACTTTATTCGGCCCGGAAAACTCCGGGTGCGCGGCGTATACCGGCTGGTCGAAGATGCCCAGTTTCACGCCTTTACCGGTGTAACCGGCGGCGTAGGCGTAATCGGCGCCGATGGCGCCCAGGCCCCAATCCGCCTTGAACTCGGCGCTGCGCCAACTGGCGGCATCCCCTGCCCGGCCGTTCTCCACGTAGGGCGCGGCGTGTGCGCTACCCCAGGTGGCTACGGCGCAAAGCAAGGCGCGATTGAGAGTTTTCAGGCGAAAGCATCCACCCGATTGCGCGGGGGTGTTGTTATTTTTCATCCAGCGACCTTCCTTAGTGATGTTGCACAAAATCCGTGTGTTCAGCATTGGATTGATCGTTCCCACGCGGGAGCGTGGGAGCGATCAACGATCAGTCAGAACTGCCAGTTCAGGCTCAGGCCAACGCCGTGACTCTTCTCGCGGCTGGCCAGTTGTCCGTTGTAATCAAGGTTCACCCGCACATCGCGGCTCAGTGCCAGGCTGGCCTGCACACCGACCAGCGCCGCGTCGCGCAGCAGCGGCGAACTTTCAACGCTGTAAGGCGCGCTGCCACTGGCGAAGCGCAAATGCTGTTCCGATTCGATGTCGGTGAGGCTGTGCTGCCAGCCGAGATGGCCGCTGACATCGAGTTTTTGTGTGCTCGACAGGTTGATCGTCTTGATCGCCCTGACGCCGAGGGTGCTGAGCACCGCATCACGCTGGTCGCCGCTGCTTTTCAATGCTGCAGCGTCGCCCTTCTCGGTGAAACCATCGCTGTCCAGATGCACGTAGGCCAGATTGGCGAACGGCTCCAGGGCCAGCGGTTGCAGGTGCATTCGATAGGCCGCTTCACCGAACACCTGTGTGGTGGCGGCATCGACCTTGGCTTTTTGCTTGGCGCTGACATCGCCGTATTGCAGATCACGTTTGACGTCGGCGCGATGCCAGCTGTAGGCCGCGCCGGTGCTCAGGCGCCAGTCGCCGATCTCGTGCCCTGCGTAAGCGCCGAGGTGGTAGCTGTCGACCTTGGCCGAGGAATGTGTGCCGGAACCCATGCTCAACGAACTGTCGCTGTAACCGGTGACCAGACCGATACGGGTCTGCTCGTCCAGCGCGCCATCGACGCCTGCCAGCAGACCGCCGATTGAAGTGCTGTAGCCGGCGGTGTCGTGTCGCGAATCGGTCGTGCCCCAGGCGCCGAGGGCCTTGATCCAGCCGTTGCTTTGCGCTGTGTTCGCGTCGTGCAGGCGTTCGCCGATGGCGTCGCGCAACTGGCGGCTGTCGTTGATCAGCACAGAACCGAGGGCCGGGTAGATTTCCCCGTTCAGTTGCTGGAAGGCTTGCTGTGCATCGTTGGCGGTGGCCGACAGCAGCAGGCTTTCATACACGGAATTGCCGGCGCCCATGCCTTCGACGGCGCTGGCTACGGCCCGTTGATTCGGGGTCTGGCCGACGCTGGCAAAAGACGTCGCGTTGCGCTCGACATTCAGCGCGATGCCATTGTCGCTGTACGCGAGGCTACCGCCGATAAACAGATAATCCGGCACCACGGCGCCGAACTGGCCCTGGATGCCACCCGCTGCTTGCAAAATGTCGTACTGATGACCGAGCAGGCTTTTTGCCTCGGCGGTGCTGAGCAAGGTCGGGCTGTTTTCCAGTGACAGGCTGACGGTGGCGCCGCTGATGGACGCCGTGCCGCCGGCAACAATGCGGTCGCTGGCCGTCGGTGACAGCTCCACCGCGTAGGTCGAGCCAGGCGCGAAGGTCACGTCACCGGCCACATTCAAGGTGCCGATGGAGTTGCCCGGTGCCACACGACCACCGCTGTTGGCGGTCAGTGCGCCGATTCGCCCGGAACCGCCGAGGGTGCCGCTGTCATTGACCGTAACCGCAGACGTCAGCGAGCCGTTGACGCTCAGCAGGCCGCCATTGACCGTGGTCGGGCCGCGATAGGTGCTGTCGCCGGTCAAAATCAAATGCCCGGCGCCGGACTTGATCAGGCTGCCCTGATACACCCGATTGGCTGCCGCCGCCTCACGGGCCGTGCCGACGGCGTAATCCGTCTGGTCCTGCTGACTGGCGCCGACCGGAGCGCCGTTCTGCCAGCCTTTGTCCTGCAGGGTTTGCTGCCAGGCGTTGTGTTCGGCGAGGTCTTCGTCCTGGCGCTGGATCAGTGCCTTGTCGGAGATGTCGTTGCTCCACACATCGCGTTGCCCGGTGGCCAGATTTGCGTCGAATGCGCCGAGCAACTGCCCCGGCCCGCCCATCGCCCGCTTCAGGTTGGCTACGCCCCAGCCGACCCGCTCGGTCGGTGCATCGGTCACGGAACCGTCGAGTTGAGTGGCGGTGGTCAGCAGCACTTGCAGAGCCTGCTGATTGTTCATGTACGGGTAACGCTCCATCACCAGCGCCAGGGCGCCGGTGGCGTGCGGCGCGGCCATGGAGGTGCCTGACTTGATCGCGTAACCGCCGCCGGGAATGGTGCTGTCGATCTTCGCTCCCGGCGTGGTGATGCACCAGTATTTGGCGATGCCGCACTGGTTGTACTTCTGCTGATTGCTCTGATCCAGCCCCGACACGGCCAGCCAATGGCCTTCCAGGTCCGGCTGAAAATACGGCAGCGCCGAGCGCACGCTGGCGTTGGGGTAACCGCTGTTGCCGGCGCTGAACACGTTGATCACGCCGCGGCGCGAAACATCGGCGGCGGCATCGAGCCAGGTGCCCTTGTTCCAGTGCTGGGCGTAAGCCGCGTGCAAGTCCGCCAGGGTTCGATAGCTGACATCCGGCGGCTGACTGCCCCAGCTATTGTTGATCGCCCGCACGCCGGCATCGGCCAACGCGTCGTACACCGCTTTGAAATAGCGCGGGTCGGGATTGGGGCCGAACAGGAAACTGTCGTTCTTGTTGGTGTTGCCGACGTAGATCTGCGCATTGAACGCAACGCCATGCATCCCGCTGCCATCACGGGATGCGCCCATGGTGCCGACCACGTGAGTACCGTGGGAGTCGTTGTTCGGATTGAGCGTGCCATTGACCGTGAACAGCGAACCGTCGACGTAGCTGCCGCTGGCCGATACCGAGTGATAACGGTCGCTGGCGAATTCCGGATGGGCCGCGTCGAAACCTGAGTCCAGCGCGCCGATTTTCACGCCCTTGCCGGTGATGCCGGCGGCGTAGGCCTGATCGGCCTGCATCCGGTCCAGCCCCCAGTCGCGCAGGAATTCGGCGGAGCGCCAACTGGCTGGATCGCCGGGTTTGCCCGAGTCCACGTATTGCGCCTGGGCCTGGCTGACAGAAATTGCGAGCAACAGGGTGCCGACCGAAATCGGCTTGATGTGTACGTCCATGTTCACCACTCGTTTTCTTATTTTGAGTTTTTTGTCCCAGTGCTTCAGGACGATTTGCAGTGCTCCCAACCCTCACCCCAGCCCTCTCCCCGAGGGAGAGGGAGCTGACCGAGTTGTCTTGCGTCATGCATCGACCTGAAAAAACCAGTCGACTATGGATTCGGTAATGCTCGATCAGGTCGGTGTATTTCTAAAATATCCCCCAATCGGTCCCCTCTCCCTCCGGGAGAGGGTTAGGGTGAGGGCCA